>JBBISX010000048.1:0-5915 GCA_037441005.1 Candidatus Iainarchaeum sp. | reverse complement strand
AGCAGAAAATCAACGAGGTGTTGGTTGCTGTCGGCAGTACTTCTATTGACCTTGAATTGGTTAAGATAGACAAAATAATACCTCCTACAATTCTTGAGTTGATAGTCGGGCTTTATTTTATAGAAACCATAGTAATATTGTCTGTTTTTCTTTCAAATATAAGAAACGGGACTGACAGGTATAAGATAGCCAAAACCATAAATGAAAACCTGTTGATTGGTTTCATGATTTATTCTGCTCTTCTTTTCGGCGGTTATTTCGCTTTCACAGAACTCATATTTAAAGGGGTGTTGGCAGGTCCATGAGCAAGACAGTTGAGACAATAATCGAGCTTGTGATAGCCTTAATAGTGTTCTCTGTTATAATAATTTATGTTCTTTCGGCTTTGAAAATATGAAGGTGTTTTTTAGTGCAGACGGTTGAAGTAATAGGTTTTTTGATGTTTACGATAGTGATAGCAGGTATTATAACTACTTTCATTTTTCAGTTTGACTTTAGAAATTTTTCAGAAGTGATTTCCAGTTTTTTCATTTCAAAAGACGATTTTAAGAGTGTTGAAGAGGTAGATGTTTATGAGTTAGTAGGCAAGCTTAGTTCGTGCTGGCAAAAGTGCAGTTTTGGTTTGACTGATGCTACTTGCGGTGCGGTGCTTGTAAAAAAATCAAGTGATGTGGAAACTCTGACAACTTCTTCGCTAAACGCTGCCATAACAAAGCTTAATTACTGCTCTAATTGTGAAATAGAGTTTAGTGGAGAAAAAGCCTTGCCTGCTGTAGTTTCCTTTCAGTGCAAAAACGGGAAACTTAAAATAAATTGACAAAAGAAAATCAGCATAGACAAATTAAATGAGAAATTAATAAAAAGCAATAAAAAATAAATAAAAAATCACAGCATGCCTTTGGCAACTTTTTTTCCTTTTCGCAGGCACTTTACATGCCAATACTTTCCAGCCCACTTTTTGTCCGTGCCCGGAGCACCGCATAAAGCACAAGCATCTTGGTATTTTCCTTCTTCCTTTTGAGCACCTTCAGTCTCTTTATTGTCTTCTTTCTTTCCGAAAAACCCGCTAAAAAGACCCATGGAAAAACCTTATAGCATAAAATTAAAGATAGCACTATTTAATTGTTTTGGAAAGTGAAGTAAATTAATGATCGTAGGCTTTGTAGGAAAACCTTCTTCTGGAAAGAGCACGCTGTTCAATGCTGCTACTATGCTTGAGGTCCCAATGGCTTCATACCCTTTTACTACAATAGAAGCGAACAAAGGCATAGGCTTTGTAAGGACTGAGTGTGCAGACAAGTACTTTAATACGCAATGCAATCCTAGGACAGGATTCTGCCATAACCATGTAAGGTTCGTTCCTATAGAAATAATAGACGTTGCTGGTTTAGTGCCAGGCGCTCACGAAGGCAAAGGCATGGGTAATCAGTTTCTGTCAGACCTTTCAAGGGCAAGCATATTAGTTCATGTAATTGACGCCAGCGGAAGCACTAACGAAAAAGGAGAACAAGTTCAAATAGGAAGCCACGACCCTGCTAAAGACATAGTATTTTTGGAAGAAGAAATAACGCTCTGGTTTTTAGGAGTCATAGAAAAGAATTGGCAAAAATTTATTAGGGCGCAAACAGCAACAAAGTCAGCGTTGGTAAGCATTATGAGCCAGAACCTTTCAGGAATAGGCGCTACCCCTGTTCAAGTAGAGATCGCAATGGAAAAGGCAAAAATCGCGGAAAAAAAAATTTCAGAATGGTTTGGGGAAGACAAACTGGAATTTGCAAAACAACTGAGAGAAATATCAAAGCCTATAATAATAGCTGCCAACAAAATAGACCTTGGAAATGCAAAAGAAAACTTGGAAAACCTGGAAAAACGCTTTCCTGAAAAAATTTTTGTAGGGTGCAGTGCAATAGCCGAACTGACGCTGAAGAAAGCAGCCAAAGAAGGTGCAATAGAATACATACAAGGCGACAAAGAATTCAAAATCAAAAAGGAACTCAACGAAAAACAAGCGAAAGGCCTTGAATACATAAAGAAAAATGTCCTTGAAAAAAATGGCAGTACAGGAGTACAGGAAGTTCTTGAAACAGCGGTTTTCAAAGTCCTCAAATACAAGGCGATTTACCCCGGAGGAACAAAAGGTCTTACGGACAGCCAAGGCAGAACACTCCCGGACTGTTTTTTGATGGAGCCAAGAGCTACTGCGCTCGACTTTGCATATGCCCTGCACACTGACTTTGGAAAAAACTTTATCAAAGCAATAAACGTAAAAACAAAACAACTCATAAGCAAAGACCACGTCTTAGAGCATGGAGATGTAATAGAAATAGTCCATGGTGCAAAATAGAAAAAACGAGAAAATAAAACAAAAAATAAAAATTGAAAGTCAAGACAAAAGCATTAATAAGCAAAAAAATCATAATAAGAAAATGGACAAAGAGGCACAAACAAAAGTCAAAACAGCGTATGAAATAATATTCAAAATAGATGATTATGATTTCATATTTTCAGACTTTGACGCAAGACACTACTCGCAAAGAAGCATATCTGATGACTTTCTCATAACAGCAAAAAAAGTCGTGAAAGGAAAAGAACACGAAGAAATAGAAATAAAGCTACTAATTGAAAAAAGCAAAAGGAAAACCGAAATAGAAGAAATAGTAAAAAAAAGGCTACAAGAGCACTTCAAAAACCAAGAAAAAATGCTTGAAAAAGAGATTAACAAAGCAAGAAACAAAGGAATAGCCCTAATAATATTAGGAATTGGACTAATGATTACCGCAAACCAACTAAGGTTCTTTGAACTGGACAAAAACATATTAATTGCGCTTGTAGTAACTATAATAGAACCAGCTGGCTGGATGTCGGTATGGTTTGGCGTAGACCACTTTTTTTATTTGAGAGAAGACAAAAACAAGGAATATTTGTTCTACAAAAAAATGGCAAACTCTAAAATAAACTTCCTTGACAATTAAAAAAACTTGGTTAACAAAAACCATAAAGCAGCTAAAAGCAAAACCCCGAAAATTAATAATAGAAGCAAAAAGTTTAGCAAAATAAGGATTACTATCCAAGCCTTAGTGGCGCCAAAAGCAAAAAAACGCTTGATAAAGTCAGCATAAAGGAACAAAGAATAAATCATAACCAAAGGACAAAGAATGAAATTAATCAACGGCAAAGCAAAAAAAATCTTCCTGAAAAAATTAACAGAAGAAAAAAGGTACAATGAGAGAAAAACAAACTTTTCCTTGTCGTGTTCGCGTCTTGAAACGAACCTGCCGACAAAGTAATGCAAATTAGCCCACGCATACAATAAAGAAAACTCCAACAAAAGAACAACCGGCAAAAGAACCGCAGCAGTGACAACGCCAAAAAAAACCTTTGTCAAAAAAGGCCAAAAAGGCTCAGTGAATCCAAGAAAAACAAAATACAAAACAAAAACTTCAAAAGTGAGCAAAAGTATTCCCGGGAAAAAAGACTTGGCATGACAAACAAAAATAGATTTTAGGTCCAAAGGCCAATGAAGGCCTTCAACAGTCTTCTTGCGCAAAAAAACATCAAAAAAATCACGGACGGGAATCATGAAATAAAAAACACGCATCATTTATATAACTCTTTTGATAATATTTTAAAATGAAAAAAGTAAAAACAGTCCAAAAGCCATGGGGAAAATTCGAACAATACACACACAACGAAAAAACAACAGTGAAAATAATAAGCGTGAAAAAAGGGCAAAAATTATCGTTGCAATCACACCAAAAAAGAAAAGAACTCTGGGTGGCGCTAGATGAAGGATTAACCGCTGAAATAAGAGGCAAAAAAACAAAGCTAAAAAAAGGGCAAGTAGTAATAGTCCCAAAAAGAGCAAAGCACAGAATATTAGCCACTAAAGGTGCTCGGTTCCTTGAAATATCATTTGGAAATTTTGACGAAAACGACATAAAAAGATACGAAGATATCTACGGCAGAGTGTGAAAAATAGCATTATAAGACAGAATTTTCCGATGGTTTAATAACGGCTCAGGGAATTTAGATTATTTCTTTTTGAGCCCTAAAAAAAGCAGTGGCAATAAATTGAGTTGGAGAAACTAAAAGCCTGAAAATTCAAGACAAAGGCTTAAGGCTTTTAGTTTTTCAATCGACGTGTGTTTTACAATTAAGTCAATGTTGTGGACTAAAATAGCAATGGTTTTTCAGCTTTTTTTTCAAAAGTCTTTTGTTTTTCTGAGATTACGGTTTTGTAATTGTTGTTTTTTTTTAGTTTGGGCTTTTCTTTGTTTTTGTTTTTGTCTTTGCTGTTTTAAAAGTAATATTAGTGTTTTTTGTAATTATGGCTTTTAGTCGTTGTGCTTTTAACTTTTGAAAAAGTTTTTATTATCTCGTGTTTTAATGTGTTTTCATGCAGTTGTTTCGCAGTGATGATGGTGTTTCTGGTTTTACGCTAAGGTCTTTTTTGATTGCTGTTTTTCTTGCTGTTTTTTTGCTTGTAATTTCTAGTTATATTGCTTTGAGGGTAGGTGCTTTGCCTTGGCCAATAATTTTTAGCGTTGTAGCGGCTTCCATTTTGGTCAGGGCTTTTTCTTTTTTGTTTGGTTCTTGGAGTAATCACGAGATAAATGTTGCCCAGGCTGGTGGCACTATTGGTGCTTTGGTTGCCGCGGGTGTTGTTTTCACTATTCCAGGTATTTTGTTTTTGCAGTCAAAGGGCGTTAATGTTTCTTTGCCTGATTATTTGAGCCTCGCAATAGTTGTTTGTCTTGCAGGTGTTTTGGGCGTTTTTTTGTCCGTGCCGTTGAGAAATGTTTTTGTTTTGGATCTTAAGCTTCCTTTTCCGAGCGGCTCTGCTGGTGCTGAGGTTGTCAAGGCTCAGTCTTCTTTAGGCAGAAATGCTTTTTTCTTGTTTGCTGCCTTTGCTTTTGCTTCTTTGTTTGTTCTTTTTCGCGAGTCTTTTTTTCCTTCAGGCTGGGTTTTGAGTCTTTCTCAGCCTTTGGGGTTGGAGTTTTTGCTTTATCCGATGCCTCTTGCTGTTGGCGTCGGTTATTTGCTTGGTAAAAAGGCTGCTTTCAACTCTTGGTTTTTTGGCTCTTTTTTAGGTTGGTTTTTAGTAATCCCTGTTTTGGCTTTTTTCGGTCTTTTTTCTCCTTCTTTGTCAAAAGGTTTTATTCAGTCTTTCGGCATGGGTTTGGTTATTGGCAGCGGTATTGCTTTTTTTGTTTCTTATGTTTTGCCTAATTTCAAGCGGATTTTTTCGCCTTTGTTTTCTTTGGGCTATTTCAACGCTCTTTTGGTTTTTTCTTTTGTTTTGCTTTCTTTGATCGGCATACACATTGTTGCTGCTGTTTTAGCAATACTTGGCGTCTTGGTAATGGTTTCTGTTGCTTCCATGATGACTGGCGAAACCGATATTGATCCTTTGGAGCAGTTTGGCATAATGGTCGGGCTTTTGGTGATTTCATTCTTTGCTTTTTTTGGTTTTGGGATTGATTATTATTCTGTTTTTCTTGTTGTTTGTTTTGTCTCTGTTGCAACTGCCGTTGCTGGTGACATAGGGCATGATTACAAGGCTGCTTTTATTTTGGGGACTAGAGCCAAAGACATTTTCAAGGTTGATTTGTTTGCGGTTGTTGTAGCTTCTCTTTTGGCTCCTTTGGTTTTGCAGTGGATTTTGTCTTCTTATGGCTCAAGTTTGTTTACTGTTTTTATGCCTGCTCATCAGGCTCAAATAGTTGCTACAGTATTATACGAGATTCCTAACATAGAGCACTTTATCTTTGGTGTTCTTGCGGGTTTTTTTCTTATTTTTGCTGAAAGAGTTTTAAAGTTGAATTTTAGCATTGTGCCGATGGCTTTTGGCATAGGGCTTTTTTTGGGCCCTACTTTGGGTGTATTGCTTGGTTTGGGCGGTTTGTTGAGGGATA
>JBBISX010000047.1:4769-5971 GCA_037441005.1 Candidatus Iainarchaeum sp. | reverse complement strand
GGCGTTGAATTTACAGGAGAAATAGGGCTGAAAAATCGCCAAGAACTAATAAAAGCCTACAAAAAAGCAGGGCTTTTCGTATTTCTAAGCGACTACGAATCCCAAGGCTTGGTTGTTGCAGAAGCAATAATCGCAAAAACAAAATGCATAGTAAACAACAGTTCAGCTCTCAAAGAATTCGTTGAAAGAAACAAAGCAGTAGGAGTAAACAACAAAAACCACCAAGAAGTAGCTGAAAAAATCATAGAAGCAATTAATTCAAACAAAAACCTACAAAACACAAAAGACATAATATCAAAAAAACAAGCCAGAAAACAGATAATAAAAATCTTAAAAAAAATGGCTTAATTGATTTTTACTACAAATATAAAATTAAGGCACACTCCTCATTTGGCGTTTGCTGATTTTTATCAATTTAATCAGTCTACTCAGTCGTGTTTTGCCTAAGCTCTTGTTTATTTGTTTTTGCCATATCTTAGAGCTTTTTTTAGTTATCTTCACGATTTTGTTCTTTTAGATGTTAATTGTTTGGGCTTAATGCCATTTTATAGTGATTTATCAGCCAAAGATTTTTTTATTTTGTTACTTTGTCAACTAAAGAAAAATACAAAACTATCAAACACCAAATCAAGAAATTTAATAGAATAGAGGTTAATGAAACAGAAGCTATTATTTCCGGATTTACTCCCAACTTAGAAATGACAATTATTAGAACGGCTTCTCTTGGCCCTATTCCATTAAAGGTAAAAGGCATCATAGACAATAATGAAACCCCTGTTGAAATGAAATAAAGTTCCAAAAAAGGAAGTTGAACACCAAAAGACATGAATAAAAGCCATGAAGAAAAGGTTATGACAACCCAATAAAAAGCCGAAATAAAAAAACTCAAAAAAATTCTTTCTGGATGAGCACTTACATAATCTTTAAGTATAGACAAAAATTTTGAAAATTTATTCGCGTATTTTTCAAAAAACTTTTTTGATAAAGCAAAACCTAAAATTTTTAAAAAAAACAAAAATAAGAGAAAAACAATGCAAAAAGCAACAAAAAGGAAGAATTCGTAAAAACCGAAAAAAAACAGCAATATAAACAAGCTGGATAAAAACATCAAGAATATTGTGGTAGCTTTCTGCAGTACAAAAACGGCAGAAGCGTCACCCAATGAAATTTTTAAGTCCTCGGTGACTTTTTTTATTATAAAA
>JBBISX010000047.1:0-4748 GCA_037441005.1 Candidatus Iainarchaeum sp. | reverse complement strand
GCCAGGAGTAAAAAAACCTACTGCCCAACTAGCAACATAATACTTCAACAATTTCCTATAGTCTAACTCTTTTATTGGATCAAAAAGGGTTTTGAAGTTAAGAGAACCTATTAAAAAGTTAAAAACAAGGGTAAAAAAAGCCAAAAAAGTAAAAATAGGGTTAACTGAAAAGAAAAGTGAAAATATTTTGTCAAAACCGAAAAACAATATAAGAGAAAAAATAAGCACCAAACTAACAAATATTCTCAACCATTTGGGGAAAAACATAAAATAAAAATGTTATTTAGTTAATATAAAACTTAAAGGCAGTGTATAAGTCATGCAGAAAACTTAGAACTGCAAAGTCGGTTTTACAAACAGCATAGCCAGACAATAGCAAATAATTACTTTGAATCGTCTATTTTTTGCATTTTTGGTGTTTCTGATTGCTAATAAATTTACAACCAGTGCCATCTTATAGACCGACAACCTACAGACTCTTGTTATAGGGCTTTTTAGGTTTTATTTTTTGATTACTTGATTTTTTGGTTTGTTAAATCGGTCTTTGTTTTGTTATTTTCCTTGCTTAGCCTATTTTTACAGTTATTCAATGCATTTTCCCTTTCTATTCCACTGTAGACTGATTTATAGCATACTATCTTATCAGTTTTTACTAGATTTTTTGGAAGTTTTTTTTCCTATCAAGATAATATACATACCTAAGGGATTAGGAAAATCAAAAAATTTCAAAATAGGAACAATAAAAGCAGGGGTCTTGTTTGGGGGTATTGCACCTTGAATTATAATAGCCTTGATTTCAATACCACATTCCAAAGCTAAGTTTTGTAAATAATCTTTAGAAAACTTTAGGGCCGCTCTCTCTTCTGGAACAAGAAAGGAAAATAAAAACATGAATGGATTATTTCTATTTGGTTCTGACAAAACTATCCATTCTTTGCTTACTCTTGCCATTTCCAGTATTGCTTTCTTTGGATCTTCTAAATGATGAAGTAAATTAGAACAAAAACAAATGTCAAAACTTGATTCATTAAATGGAAGTTTTTCAGCCGAGGCTTTTAGACAGTTTTTATGAGGATTAAGGGATAGCATCTTTTCAGAAAAATCTACTCCGACAACTTTTTTTGCCTTAAAAGAAAAAGGCACTGTAAAAAAACCATTGCCGCAACCCACGTCTAAAATAGACTTGGAAGAAAGGTTACCGCAATACTTCTCTATTAAATCTATTTTTGGAGTTGAAAAAGCCATGACTGAAGGATGATCGTATGACCTTCTTTGAGTTATGTTCTCCCAATATTCTTTTTGTGAATTAGCCATAAACATAACATAATTAAATGATTTATAATTTTATTATTGAGTTAAAAATCAAGCATTTGAATGAATTCTTTTTTTTCGATTGAATTCAGGTTTTTTAATTCGTCTTCATTAAGCTTTATTCTCTATATAACCAATTCTTGTAAATTAAAATACAAAGACTGAGGCACATACCTTACTGAAAATTCCCCCCCTATCTGGAGTTCTTTAAATCTTGCATATTTTCTCCGTATAATATTGGAAATTCTTATTTTTGATTCTTGAAATTCTACTGAGTTTTGAAATTCAATGTTTTCCTCTTTATTTTTTAGTATTATTAAATTCCTTATCAGACCTTTTATAAAATTTGAAAGTAAGGTGCTTTGCCCAAAAATAATAAGCAAAATACGAAAAAAAACCATTTTCAAAGGGGTTGGATAAGTGGTGTTCACAGAAAACATTTTTCCAGATACAGTACAAAATACTGAGCTTTTATCTTTTCTGAAGTTTATTTTATAATTTGAATTAATCCATTGAGTTGTAACAATTTTATTATCTACAGTCTTTCCTATAAAGCCGCAGTTATTGTAAATCAATTTCTTTTCCTTTCCTGAAAGGGAAAAAATTTTTATTACTCCTCCCTTAGCCAAATTAACCAAGCCGTAATATTTATGCTTTTTTACAACTACTATTTTTGCCTCAGGAAAAAAAAATTCAAAATCTGCTTTTGATTCATAAGGAAGCAAAATATTAGGGTTGTTTTTTTCTTTATAATCTATATAAGAAAGCAACATTTCAGGAACTCTGTAAACAACATATCTGTCAGGCATTATTCTTGGTGGAACCAATTTTCCTTCTGACAGAGCAATTAGCATTTTTTGTGAAATCAATCCAGCCAAAGGTATTTTGTCTGAAAATATTTCATAGCCATGTGGATAAAAATGCAATGTTTGTCTTGAACCTGTAGTGCCTGCATAGTAGCCGTTAGGGTAAACAAAGTATGACGAAAACTTAACCGCTTTTTCAACTATTGAAAGTATTTCTTCTCTCTTTTTATCATTTTCAGGAAGTAAAACATATAGCTTTCCTAGAAAACTTATTGTGGCTGACAAATAACCTGGGTCTGCACCATCGTATTCCAAAAACCAGCCTTCTTTTGATTGAAATGACAAAAATTTTTTCCATTTTTGGTCAAAATTATATAAAACAGAATTGTCTTTTGTAACTTTAAAGTAATAATAGATTGGCAAAAGAGCCATTGCGTGGTGATTTGCAAGGACGCCTATTTCTTCATAGGCTGCCAAGTACTGAGCAGCTTTTTTACAATGATAGAAAAATTTTTTCTTGAAAGATTCGTCAAAATTTTCTTTCAAAAGCTCGTAAGAGGCTAACATGGAATAAAGCAAAAAGCCTGTTGGGCCAGCCCAACCCCTTTCGTTAGGGTAGAATTCATCAAAGCTTCCATCTCCTTTTTGTATTGACATCCAATAAACTATTCCAGCTTTGCACCATTCTAAAATATTTGCATTCTTATAGTAAATATTTCCTGGCATAGGGTGAGAATAGACTAATGCTAATGCATGAACCCCGAATTGTGCTATTGAAGAAGGAAAATCTATTGACTTATCAAGCCAATAAGTCCTGTCCATGCAACCATAAGTCTTTGACATGGGATTGCGATCCATTAAGCTTAAAAGTCTTGGAATTTGTTCAAGTCCTACACTTGCGTAAGCCTGTCTTAAATCCATATAATCACTTTCTTGCTATTAAATCTGCAATTAATCCAAGCATAAAAGTATTTATTGAAATAAAAAAACTGAAAATTAGGGTAGTGTCATGTAGTATTCTGCCGAAAGTAATTAAATCGTAAACATAAACGCCAAAGCTGAAAACTAAAAAAAATAAGCCTAAAGGCAAAAATATCTTTAAAGGCCTGAAGTAGAGCATTAGCTTAAGCACTAACCTAACGAATCCAATAAAATCTCTAATTGGGTCTATTGTTGATTTTCCTATTCTTTTTTCGTAGTTTATTGGGACAAATTTCACCAAATATCCGTTTGCCAAAAAAATTATTGTTAAAGTCGTGGTAAAAGAAAAGCCTTTAGGATAAAGACCCCAATATTTTTTACAAACATTTTTTTTAAAGAGTCTAAAACCTGAATTCAGGTCAGGAATAGGCTTTCCTATCACATATTCTGAAAGAACTTTCAGGAAAGTCTTTGCAGGAATACGCATTAGAGGAATATGGACTTTTTGTCCTGTTCTTGAACCAACAACCATGTCAAAACTTTTCCTTACACCCCAAAGCTTCTTTATTTCTTCTGGATTATAAGTGCCGTCTGCATCTATTATAAGAATCCAATCTGACGAACTATGTCTTATGCCTGTCTTCAAGGCAGCGCCATAGCCTAGGTTTTCAAAATGCCTCAGAATTTTCAGAAAACTAAAATTTTGCAAAATTTTGTAAGAATTATCTGAGGAACCATCATCAACTGCTATCAACTCATAGCTTATCCCAAGGCTGTCTAAAGAATTCTTCAGTTTTGGCAAAAAATAAGGCAAAGAAGACTCTTCGTTGAACACAGGCAATATTACAGACAACAGTGGCTTTTTGGAAATTTGTCTTTTTACTGGCAAAAGTCACACCTTTAAAACATTGAATGAATAGGCACAATCTATTTAAAAAAATGTTTAGAGTCGTTGATTTAAAGAGGGTTAATTTGAAGATAGAACAAAAAGTGCTTGTAATTATCCTATCAATAATAGTTTTGATAAATTTACCAGTCTTATTTGGGATTATTAACCAAAAAGACGGAGAAGCATTTACCTTATTCGATTTTCCTGAAGACTTTCAGCTTTACGGGTCTTTTATAAATCAAGTAAAATACGATTTGTCATTAGAACAGGAAAATTTAACGACGACTGTTGAGGGTGGCAAATTCATACTTTTGCTGTTTTGGGGTATGGGCTTATTTGCTTCTTTTACAGGCATATCAGTGCCTGTCACTTTTTTGATTTTTAGGACATTAATTGTTTTCTTTTTTTTAGTGGTAGTATGGAAAACAATAAAGACTTTTTTTACTGATGAGAAAAAACAATTAGTTGCTTTTTTGATATGCACTTTAGGAAGCGGATTTGCTTGGCTATTGCTCTTGTTAGGTCAACTAATTCCAAAACTTAAAGATGTTTATTATGGAACTTTCAGTAACATAGGGCTTAATACATTGACAGGTCTTGCTTTGCCGCATCACATTTTAAACTATGCACTCTTTTTATTGGGTTATCTTATATTAAAAGAATTTTTTGAAAAGGAAAAAAATATTTATTTGATGAGTTTTGCAATAGTTTCTATATTGATATATTTAATAGACCCGAGTTCTACATTAATATTATATCCGATATTCTTCCTTTTCATATTTATAAAATTTGCAAACAGCATCAGAAAAGCCAAGTATGAG
>JBBISX010000046.1:0-6010 GCA_037441005.1 Candidatus Iainarchaeum sp. | reverse complement strand
CTTGTTAAAAATCAAATCAATGTCCTGAGGAGAAAGCCTTGCATGCAAATCAGCATCTATCAAAACAGAAGGATAAGCGTACTCCCTATGCAAAGAACTCAAAGCAAAAACAACAGAAGAAACCTCGTTAGCAACCCTGCTTACCTCTTCAGCATTTTTAACCAAAAACTCAACTCTCAAAGGCCTGTCCAAAACAGAAGGCTTCAAATAAAAACAAAAAATACTCTTAGACCAAGAGGAAGAAAAGTCCTGCAAAATAGGGTGCTGAGAAACGTCCTTAGTATAAGTGAAAGCACAACTCCTTTCACCAACATGCAAAAAATAATCAAGCAACTGAGTATCAAAAAAACTCTCAAGATTTTCGTCGAAATCGTCAGAAAAAGAAGGCAAGACATCACAGCCTAAAAACTCGCAAAACCTCTTCCCCCTGCTATCTTCAACAGTAGCAATCAAAGTAGTGCCCTTAGAAAAAGCAAGCGAATACAAAGACTCAAAATCGCCTATGATGCCAGAATAACCAGACTCAAGCTTTGAACCCTTGCGCGGCTTGTCACGATATTGCGGAACAATGCTCCCGTCAATGAACAAATACTTAGGAGAATAACGAGAAATAACTTCTTTAGCAACACGAACCTCTTCACGCAACCTGACAAGACTCTTACTCTGCTCAAACTCATCATCTTCAAGAAAAGAACCACTAAAAAAAGGAACAGGAAAAGAAAAAAAACCAGGATAATAAGAAGAAAAAGAAAGCTTGCCTTTTTCATAGCCAAAAACGGCAGAAATTGCACGAACCAAAACAACATCCAAAGAAGAAAAACGCCTAGACACGAAACCGGAATCAACGCCAGCAACAAGACCCTCAGGAACCCACTTAGAAACAGAAAAAACAAGCCTGTGTTCCGGAAAACCTTTTGAAGAAAAATCCAAAGAACGCAAAGGAAAAAGCCTCTCACATACTGCTTTCTTCCTAGCCTCAAAACCAGAAATTTCAAGAACCGCCTTGTCAATCACAGAATAAACATCCATAAAAAGAAAATTAAAGAGCATATTAATAAACTGAACTAAACCAAATTGCCACTGAAAAAAAAACTACCTAAAACACAAAACCAAAAAAAAACAAAAACCAAAAGACAAAAAAAACAAAAAAACGACCCGACAAAAACCAAAAGGCAAAAGACCAAAAAACCAATATTAAGAAGACAAAAAAAACAAAGAACAACAAAAACCAAAAAAAAACTAAGCCCAAGTCGCGGCAAAGAGCATGGTCACGGAAATCAAGGCAAGGCTTACAGAAAGAATTATCCTGTCAATAGATATGGCTCTATCAAAGCTGGAGATTATTAAATACAAAGCCACCAACCCAAACAAAATACCAAAAACCCACAACACGTTTGCAATCAAACGATTCCTACTGCCAACCCCTCTAACCCTTACCTCTTCCATATCCACTTGAATCTGCCTTACTGTTTCACCCATGTCGTTAATCCTCTGCTTAGCCTTCTCTACAACGTCAAGAGCATAACGCACACTCTGATTAACCTGATCTTCAAACTTCTTGCCGTGCCCTGTGACCTCTTTTTCATATTCCTTCAAATCGTTTATAACTGCCTTTGTCAACTCCTGCCTTGAACGATAAGCCGCATCAATCGTCTGCTCCTCAATAAACTTTTTTAAAACAGGCTTTTGCAATTCAATTTCCTGATCAACAATTTTCTTTATTTCCCTGCGCAACAAAGCAAAAGTATCAGCTTGGCCCAACAACAAAAGCCTCTTCGCCTTTTCAGGCTCGATACCCAACTCCACCAAAGACTTCAAAATCCGGTCCTCTGACTCGCCATTCCTGACCATCTTCTCTATTATCTCAATAATGCTTGCTTCAGACTTTGACATTACTCAACCCTCACGCTCTCCTCTATATTCTCGATACCTAAAGGGGTTTGCACATTAAAATATATTTTGGTTTGGCCCCTAAAGGCAGGCAAAAGATTAAAAGAAAACTCACGGCACTCGCCGGCTGCCAAAACAGCAGACTTTGACTCGTTACGCTCAAGGAAAAAAACACGATCATGAGACTCCTGAACCTGAACAGTCAAATCGGAATTAGAAGTATTGCAATACTCTAAAAAGAAATCAAAACGCTGACCAAAAAAAACAGACTTCGGAAAAACCGTCCTGATGTAAGGCCTCTCCACGACCCTAAAAACAGACTTCTCAACCTTGCCGTAAAAATCAGCCTCCGCCACAATCCTTATCTCAGAAGAGGAAAAATCCCCAAAATCAATAAAAAAACGCTCATTAGGGCCTAAAGAAACAACCTCGGACTTCAGCTCACGGCCTAAACGCGCATCAAAAAATACCAAAGAAATATCATTGATTTGCCTGTCAGAATTATTGCGCAAAAAAAACTGCTTTACGCCAGACTTCTGATCATACAACTCCACTATCTCAATAGGATTACTCAACAAAAACAAATAGGCAAACATGACAATAAAAGCAAGATAAATAGAAGCAACCAAAACAAGCCTAAAAGACCTCTCAGAAAACAAAAGACAACACCCCAAAAAAACAAAAAGATGATAAAAAGGCAAAACCTAACATTATCATAGCACACCCTCGAAGACTTTCAACTTGCCGCTTTGAACATCAACAATCAAAATCTTGGCGGCGGCAGAAAGGTCAGGCAAGCCACCACGCTTTAGCTTGCCCCTCGAAAAAGCCAAAGACTCCAGCAAAGCCTCTAACAGAAAAACCATATAAAGACCTCAACCCCTCAGGATCAGACCGCAAAACAACCTTGGCAACATCAAAACCAACAGCCTCAACATCACTTATGTCCTCAGAATTCTTAGAAGAAAGAAGAACAAGCAAAGACTCGTTAAAGTTCTCCAAAGGAATAACGCCAGGAGTATCAATAACCAACAAATTACGGCCGGCTTTGATATTCTGAACACCTTTAGTAAAACCAGCACGAAAAGAAACAGGAGCACTACGCCTGCCGTTCAACAAATTTATTATAGTACTCTTGCCAGTATTAGGATAACCAACAAAAGCAACTTTTATCGGACCATTAGAAGCAAAACGCGAAAGCGCCCTCTTCAAAGCAATCACACCATGCCTCAACTTAGCAGACATGAAAACACAATTGCCTGAAAAAGAAAGAGAAACACGCCTCATAAAATCCTTACTAACCAAATCAGACTTATTAAACAAAAAAAACAAAACCTTGCCTTTATCATTAACAATAGACTCAAGCCTCTGATTCCTGCCTAAATTAGGAAAACGCGCATCAATCACCTCTACAACAACATCAGCGCTTTCAACAACAGAATTGACCAAAGCCCAATAACCCATTAACACCACGCCCAAAAAATCATAAAAGCTTCAAACCCTTGGTCACCTTATCAACCTCAACAGATGGAGCAGGACCAATGCCAACACAAGTAACAGAGCCAGAGGAAACCTGCGTCCTGCCAGCATCCTTGACCAAAGCACAAGGAAGAAAAGACCTGGCAGAATTATAGACAGCCAACAAATCCTCAAAACTACCTACCTTGAGAACGACCTTAGCCTGACCGCCTACAAGCCAAGCATCAACCCAAGAAGAATTAAACTTCTTAGCTTCCTCAAAAGCAGACAAAGAAGCATGCGCTACCTGAGAAGCAATCTTGCCCTTAGACATGCCCAAATCAGACCTTACCACAATAACCTGCTTGAAATCCATAAAAACAATAAAAACAACCAAAGTATATAACACTTTTCAAAAGCAAAAAAAAAGACCTTGAACAAAAACTACCAAAAAAAAACACTACAAACACCTGCCGAAAAATTCCTAAAAAAAACTTCAACACAAAAGCCTAGACTGAATACCTATCAAAACTTCAAAAGGAATAGAAACACGCAAAACCTTGTCAAAAGAAATAGAATAATGCTTATTCTTGATGAAATCCTCAAGCCTCAAAAAAAACCAACCCTTGTTAGGAAACTTCCATGCAACATAAACTTCCGAGCCAGAAACAGAAGCCCACTCAAACAAAGAAGACATCTGCTCAACACTTATGCTCAAATAAGAAGAACGCCTCGCCTTGCACTCCAAAGAAATGACCCTGCCAGACTTTATAGCAACAATATCAGGGCAAGGCAACTGATTCTTGCCAGAGCCAGCACTCCTCACAACAGCAAAACCATGCTTAGCAAAAAGCCTCATCAACTCACGCTCAGCGCCAGCACCTTTATTATAATTAGCCAAACAAAACACCGAAAAAAAAACGACAAAGAAAGTAAAAAACATTTGCATTAACAAAAAAACACAACAACAAAAGCCTTAAAGCCCAGAGCACACAAAAGCCATGAAAACAAACCAAACGCAAAATACAAAACAAAAACTTACGCCTTAAATACGACCCACCCAAAAACTAAAACCAACATGCCTTTAAAAATAAAACTTTAGTCTGCCAATACACCGACCACACACCAAAGCCAAAATCCAAACCACAGAAACAAATTTAAATAATAAATAAGTACTAATCACAGGTGATCTTTTTATGAACACTGTTAATGTTGAAATAACACAACAAGAACAAGCAAGCAGAGTGGAAGTAATAGTAAGAATAGCCTACCTAATAATATATATCATTATTTTCTCTATTTTAGGCTTCATAGTCACATACATAGCAATACCGCTAAACTTGCTCTTACTTCTCTTGCTTGGCAAAAGAGTACTTGTCCTTTCAAACATAATAGCAGCCGTAATCAAATACACTACAAAATACACGGCTTATTTGAGCGGCACTACTGACGAAAGACCTCCAATATTACCAGAATTCTAAAAAGAGTGCGGAAAAAAACCGCACTACTTTTTCATTTTTTATACCAACAAACAATTACAAAAACAACTAATTTTTTTCAGAAGGAACAAAATAAGGCTCAACTATTCCAGATACTCTTCTTACCGCTTTTGAAACCACTTGCCTAGAGTCTTTAGGCAGCCGCAAAAGAAACTCATTACTAGCAAAAAAGTACGCCAAATCAAAAATTTTCTCAAAATCAGACCTATAAAAAGGGCTGAGATTTTGAAGATTCTTTTTCCTAAAAAGCAAATACTTGTCGTAGTTTTCTTTTAAATAGTCTTCATACGCCTCTTTTTTTTCTGACAAATTAGTCAAAAAGACTAAAAAATAATAATATTCCTTATCAAAATTTTTAAAATGTTTTAAGAATAAAGAATTTTCTTCAGCGAAAGCTACAATATAATCATAAAAGTACTTGAATTCTAAAAAAGACAAATTAACTTTTTTGAATTGCCTAAGATACAGTCTAAAAACCCTAAAAATTCTTTTAAACTCAGGCTTACGGCCAGAAAAACCACGACGCCTCATAAACCGAAGAAAATAGCGAATTTTAAGACGAATAATAAGACTTTCAACCACAAAATCAGGAAGCCTTGCTTTGTTTGTCAACTCAGGGTATTTATTCAAAGAACCAAAAAAAGCTCTTCTAAGCTTGGGTTGCTCTTGTTTTTTAAAAGGAGGCTTCTTCATAACTAATAAATAATAATTAATTTAAAATATATTACTATTCCTCAAAAAACCCGACCTATATAGCTGGAGGATTTTTCAGAGCTGACAAAAAATTTGGATGTAGCCAAGGAGCCACAGCACCGCAAGGCGGAATCTTTAAATCGCTGTTATGCTCGTTTTTGTTTACAAAAACCCGAGATTTAAATCGGAGGATTAGTCGGACTATATAAAAAACTTAAGCTGGCAAACTTCGTTGTATTAACAAATATCTAATGGTTTTAAATTGGTTTTAAATTAAGAGCCCCATTAATGTTTTCAATCGTAAAGGATTTACCCGTTGAAATTTCTTCCACAAATAAAGGGCTATTTCCGCTTTTATATACTTTGAACAAACAACCTCCACAATCAGCGTTATACTCTGCAACAAACTTATCAAAGTTTTTCTGAGAAACTCCGGATTCTTTACCATTTTCTACGATAACTCTTGTGGT
>JBBISX010000045.1:2196-6037 GCA_037441005.1 Candidatus Iainarchaeum sp. | reverse complement strand
GTTTTTAGATGAAACGACTCCTGAAGGGCTTGCGGTGATAGGCGAAAAAGGCTTTCCTAAAATGATTCAGTTAGGCGAAAAAGGCTTGCCTAAAATGAATCAGTTAGGCGAAAAAGGCTTGCCTAAAAGGAATCAGTTGTCTATTGCACAAAAGTTTTTGGAAAAGAAAGGTGAGATAGTAATGGGTTTTGAAAGGGGTTTTTTGAAGTGCCTTGAATATATGAATGCAGAGCTTTTTTGGGGCGAATTATTAAAGCACGTTGCAAGTCAGGAAGCGTTGATAATAGACAGGCAGACTTCAATAGACATAAACAAGATAATAAGGGTTCCAGGAACTATTCATGGTGAAACCGGCTTGGTTGCTAAGGAGATTAAGCAGGATGAGCTAAGGGCTTTTGATCCTTTGAAAGATTGCGTGGCTCTTCCTGAGTACGAGGTAAAGGTAGAAAACGCTTTTTCTCCTAGGTTCAGGTTGAAAGGTCTTGATTTTGGGCCTTTTAGCGGCGAAGAGGCTTCTTTGCCTGCATACGCTGCATTTATAGTATTAGCGAAGCAGAAGAATAGTGAGGCAAATGACAATAACTTATGAGGAAATAAGAAGGATACACAGGCTTGAGAAGAACAGTTCTAAGTTAGTGCCATTAACAATAGAGTTTTATAATGACTTGAAGTATTTTGTTTCAGAGGAAAAGCAGAAGTATCTTGAGGCGATAAAAAAAGCGGCTTCCTATGAGAGGGATTTCCCTAACATAAAGAAAATGGCTGAAGAAATATTTTTGATGAGGGAGAAGAAAATAATTAACAATGCTTTGGCTACTGCGAGGACAAAAGAGGCTAACGAAGAGGGCATGGCTAGTCAAGAAAAAAAATTTTATTTTTCTCTTGTTGAGTTGATTGAGTCTTATGAAAAGAACCTTGATGAGGTTTTCAAGCAGAAAGGCTCCTCTGAATCGGATTTAAATAATGTAACTGTTGAGTTTATCTTAGACGTGCCTGAGTTTGTCGGCACAGATTCAAAAACTTACGGGCCTTACAAGAAGGGCTCTGTTGGAACTTTGCCTGTTAAAATAGCAAAGATTTTGGCCGCGAGGAAGATGCTTGAAATAAAGTGATGTTATGCCTGAAATGCCTGAACAAGGGGAAATAGTAATTGGGAAAATAGTTAAAGTGCTTGATTATGGAGTTTTTTTGGAGCTTTTAGAGTACGAAGGCGTACAGGGTTTTGTGCACATATCAAATGTCAGTTCCAGTTGGATAAAAAACATTAGGAATTTTGTCAAGGAAGGCCAGATAAGGGCCGGTAAGGTAATTGCCATAGACCCTAAAAAAAACCAGATAGATATTTCGTTTACAAAAATTTCTCCAAACGCCCAAAGGGAGAAGATAGAAGAGTATAGGCAGGCTAAGAGGTGTCAGAAGTTAATAGAACTGCTTGCTGAAAAGTTTCATGAGCCCGGCAGCAAAGCTTGGGATGAAGTGGCTGAACCTTTGCTTGCTAAATATGATAATTTGTATCAGGCTTTCGAGGCGGTTTTGACAAAGCCGGAGCAGGTTCAGGAAATTATTCCGAAGAAATGGTTCGAGCCTTTGAAGGAAATAGTGGAAAAAAACATAGAGGTTCCTCAAAAAACCGTGAAAGGCAGGTTGTTGGTTTGCATTCCTGGTTCTCAAGGCGTGGTAATGCTGAAAAAGGCTTTGGAGTCAGGTCTCAAGAAAGGCGGAAAGGGCGTGGATATAATTTATGAAGGCTCTGGAAAGTACTTGTTAAAGTCAACGAGTTCAGATTATAAAAGCGCCGAGAAGAAGCTCAACACTGTCGTTAAAGAGATATGTGAAAGTGCAACAGCTTTCGGCGGAAAATCAGAGTATCAGAAGATAGACGCGAAGTGATCAAAATGGGCACAACCGTTAAATTTGTTTCAAAAACCACGTTCAAAAAAGCAGTGTTGTTTACCGGCTTGCCCGGCATAGGCTTGGTAGGCAAGATTTGCGTTGATTATTTGTTAAAGCAGTTGGAGACTGAAAAAGTCGCAGAGGTTTATTCTGATTTTTTTCCGCCGAGTGTACAAACCGAAAACGGCATCGTGTCTTTGATAAAAGACGAGGTGCATTATTGTAGGTTCAACGGCGTTGATTTTTTGTTTTTAGCTGGTCCGGTCCAGCCGGCTTTGGACGTGAATTCAACTCCCGCAGAGCATTTTGATTTTTCAAGGTCAATACTAAATGCTTTCAAGGAAAAGGGTCTTTTTGAAATATGCACTTTAGCAGGATTGAATATCGGAGAGCAAAGGTTGTTGAGAGAGCCAAGGGTGATTGTTGCCGGGACTTCTAAAAAGAAGATAGAGGATTGGAAAAAGGCAGGTGCTGTGGCTGACAAGCCAATAGGATTGATAAGCGGCGTGGCTGGTCTTTTGATCGGTATGGGCAAGGAAGAAGGATTGGAAGGCGCATGTTTGATGGGTGAGACTAGCTCAAGGCTTGTCTATGGAGACCCCGGCGCTGCACAGAAAGTTCTTGAGTTGGTAGTAAAAAAGTATGGGTTTAAAATAGACCTCACTAGTCTCGCTAAAGAGGCAAAGCAGATAGAGAAGGCATTCCAGGAACTTAACAAACAATTGGAAGAAAGAGACGATTTGCCCAGCAACCTTACTTATGTCAGGTAAAATTTCTACTTTTTCTTAGGGATTTTTTAGTCAGTTTTTTTTATTCTTCTTTTTTTTGTTTGTCGTTTTTTTTGGTCTTTTTTTGTTGTCTTTTTTTTTGTTTTTTTTTGTTTGTGTTTTTTTTCGGTTTTTGTTTTTATTGTTTTGTTTTTTTGGGTCTTTTTTTTGCTGTTGTTTTTTTTTGTTTGTCTTTTTTTTGTTTGTTTTTGTGTGGTCTTTTTTTGTCTTTTTTTGTTCTTTAGTCTTGCTTTTGTTTTTTTGTAGATTTTTTTGTCGTGTTTTTGTTTTTTTGTTGGGCTTGTCAGATATTTTTTTGTCTTGGTTGTTTTTTTTGGATCTTGTTAAGGGGTATTTGTTTTTTATTTTTTGTAGATTTTTCTGCATTAGGAGTTTTTATTTTTTATAATTTTTTAGTCTTTTTTGTTTTTTCAGGTAGTTTTTTTGCAGTTGCCTGTTCTTGGTTTGTGTGTGGCTGCTTTGCGTGTCTTTCAAGTATGCTTTATTATTCCTGTTTTGTCAGCTTTGCTTTTTTTCTATTTCTTCTATCTTTTTTATTCTTCTTGCGTGCCTTTTTTCCTTGCTTGGTTTTGCTTTGAGAAAAGCGTGCATTATTTTCCATGCGGTTTTTTTGTCGTATGTTCTTCCGCCAAGGCATACGATGTTTGCATGGTTATGTTCTCTTGCAAGCTTAGCCGTGTATTCGTTGAATGGATTTGCTGCTTTTATGCCCTTTATTTTGTTTGCTGTTATGTTCATGCCTATTCCTGTTCCGCAGACTAATACGCCTATGCTTTTTTTGTCTTTTACGGTCGCTTCTGCGACTTTTTTTGCGTAATCGGGGTAATCGCTTTGTTCTTTGCTAAAAGTCCCATAATCTATTATCTTGTTTCCCATCTTTTCCAATTTCTTTTTTAGGTATTCTTTTGTTTCGTAGCCTGCGTGGTCAGAACCTATGAAGATTTTAGCGCTTTTCATATTTGTTATTGTTGAAACAAAGCATTTAAACTAATACCTTTATTTTGTTTTGTTATGATAGAGCTCAAGAATGTCCAGTTTTTGAAGTCAGGCATAGAGGTGCTGGATTCTTTTATTCCGGAAGGAAACTTCAGGTTTAATGAAAAGGGTCTTCATTTCAGGGCTATTGACCCAAGCCAGGTTTTGTTGGTGGATTATTTTGT
>JBBISX010000045.1:0-2186 GCA_037441005.1 Candidatus Iainarchaeum sp. | reverse complement strand
GACAAGTCTGCTTTTGACAAGTTTTCTGTCGAACCAGCCTTTGTAGGAGTGAAATTGGAAGAGTTGCATAAGGTGTTTAGCAGGGCAATGCCTGGTGACGTGGCTGTAATTTCTTTATCCGAATATGAAATTTTGATAACTTTCAAGAACGAGCTTGAGAGGTCTTTCAAAGTGTCTTTGATTGATGTTTCTGATGAAGAGCAGAAGCTCCCGCAGGAGAACTACGATTCTTTTGTTGAAATAAGCGCAAGGCTTTTGAAGGAAGCTTTGAGAGATGCTTCTGTTTTTGGCTCCGGTGCCGTTTTTAGAGTCAAGGGTGAAAAGTTTTATCTTGAGTCGAGGGGCGATTCAGGCTCAATGAATTTGAGTTCGCTTCATTCAAAGAGCATAAAGGTCAAGTCAAAGGCAGAGTCGGTTTCAAAGTATTCTTTGAGTTATTTACAAAACATAATAAAGATAGCAGACCAAGAATCAGTCGTTTCAATCGCTTTTAAGAGTGAGTCTCCAATGAAGATTTCTTATAAAATAGGGCCGAGTAGTATAAACTTTTATTTGGCTCATATGCTGCTTTGATTTTCGGAACTGCTGTATGCTTGTTCTATCTGTTTTAAACATTCTCTAATCTTGTAATTGCAAAGAACTGGGTTTTTCGTTGCGTAATAAAAAGTAAAAACCGTAATACAAAAACATGGTCGGAAGACCAAAAGCCTGCAAGGATGGCACTTTCTCCTTGTTCTTTCATTTGTCTTTTGGCAACGCTCAACTATGTGCAGGCTCATTTTTCGGCGATTATGAGCATTATATTAAGCTTTCATGCCCGGTAAAAAGGCTTTGCTTTTTCAACTTTTTTGCGTTTGTTTTTTGAATTGTTTTATTTTATTATTTTTCATGAAGCAGTGGTTTGACTTTGATGAATTGAATTTTGCTTACCGTTTCCCTTTTTCCAGTGTTTCAAAAAAAATTATTGAGAGCGCAGCAATTTCTTTTACTTCTGTTCCAGAGAAGCCTCTTAAAAGGGCTTATAATTTGTCTTCACAGGCTTTGCGCGGTTCAAGTTATGATCCAGAAAGTGATAATACAAAAATTTTGACCGACAAGGATGTGCTTTTTGACGAGGTTCTTGCTTTTCCTTTGTCCAAATTGATTGTTGCTGTTGCTGACAGGTTTGAGATAAAGAGAAAGTACCTTGATTTTCTTTCTTCCTATTTTTTTTATTCTCTTTCTCAGTTGTCTTCTAATAAAGAGCTTGTTGATTTGGCCCTTGACTTGAAGCTGGACTTTTCGTTAGTTGAAGGCGATAACAGTGAATTTTTTGCTTTTGTTTCTTTGCCTGATTTTTTGCGTGTTGAGCACCCAAACCCTGAAGCAAAGCTTGTGAATCAGTCCTTGGATAATGGTTTTGTTTATTTTTCAAGGATCGGTTTTGCAAGGCTAATTGCTGACATTGCTGTTTTTGATGTTCAGGCTTCTTTTTTCAAGCCTTCTGCTGTTGACCCTGCTGTTTTGCGTTATGCTGATTCATTGCGCAAGACTTTTTCAGAGTCTTTCGCCAAATTTTCCGCATTTTCTGGCCCTGTGAGGCTTGAGGCTTTTCCTCCTTGCATGAACAAAATTCATTCTGGCCTTTTTTCAGGCTCAAACACACCTCACATGGCGCGTTTTTCTTTCGCGGCTTTTTTGGTTTCTATAAGAATGCCTGTAGAGAAGATTGTTGACCTTTTCAGAAAAGCGCCTAACTTTAACGAGAAAATCACTAAGTATCAGGTTGAGAGAATTTCGCAAAAGGCCTATTCTTGTCCGAGTTGTGATAAGATGCGTTCTTACGGCCTTTGTGTTGCTAATTGTCCCGTGTATTCTCCTTTAGAGTTTTATAGAAAAGAGTCAGAGAAAAACTGATTCATTCAGTACTTTTTAGTTTTTTTTGTTTTGACTTTTGGTTTAGTTTACCTGTGTTTTTCCGCTTTTTATTTTTTGTCTTGTCAGTAGTTTTTTTGCTGTTGTTTTTTTTGTTTGTCGTGTTTGGTTGTCTTTTTTTTGTCTGGTCGTTTGGTTTTTAGTTTTTTGCTTTTTTTGTTTGTTTTCGTCTGGTCTTTTTTTTGTCTTTTTTTTTTTTCTTTAGTTTTGCTTTTGTTTTTTTGGGTATTTTTTTTGCTTTTATTTTTTTGCTTTGTGGCCTTTGTAGTTTT
>JBBISX010000044.1:0-6187 GCA_037441005.1 Candidatus Iainarchaeum sp. | reverse complement strand
ACAATACTTGCGATAATAATAACAGCAAACATCGTAATAGCAACAAACACAGACAACACAATAAAAAAACTAGTTTACATTACATACCTTCCGCTAATGCTAGGGTGCATTTACATAGCCCTTGAAAAAGGAATAAAAAAAGAATTTTTCCTCAAAAAAATAAAAATAGAAGAAGCAGAAGAAGACGAAATAATAGCAAAAGAATTCATGGAAAAAGACCAAAAACAGCTGAAAGAAGTAATGCAACCCGAAGAAATAAAAGAGCTTGAAAAAAAAGGAATAAAAGAAATACTTGTTTATAGGGACCTCCCAAGGTTCGGACCATTCATATTCATAGGAACAATAATAGCAATAATAATGCCAATAATATGAAAGGAAAAAACATGCAACAAAAAGAAAAAAATGAAAAATACATGAAAATGGCTATTGCACTGGCAAAAAAAGGAATTGGAAAAACGAGCCCAAACCCAATGGTAGGCGCAATAATAGTAAAAAATGGCAAAATAATAAGCAAAGGCTGGCACAAAAAATATGGCGCGGAACACGCAGAAAAAGAAGCAATAAGAAAAGCAGGAAAAAAAGCAAAAAACGCAACACTGTATGTAAACCTAGAGCCGTGCAACCACTACGGAAAACAACCACCATGCACAAAAGCAATTATAGAAGCAGGCATAAAAAAAGTATATTATGCAATGAAAGACCCAAACAAAAAATCAAACAACGGAGCAAAAGAGCTTGAAAAACACGGAATAAAAACAATAAGGGGGCCATGCACAAAAGAAGCAAAAGAACTAAACGAAATATTCATAACCAACATTGAAAAAAAAGAAACCTTTTTCACGCTAAAAATAGCAATGACAAAAAATTTTTGCAACACTTGGGGAAACAAAAAAAAGAAAAAAATCACAGGAAAAAAAGCCGATGAATATACGCAAAAGCTCAGAAAAAGCTACGACGCGATAATAGTAGGAATAAACACAATAATAAAAGACAACCCGAAACTAACCTACAAAAAAAACAGCAAATACAATCCAATAAGAATAGTACTTGACACAAACGCAAAAACACCAACAAACGCAAAAATATTTTCGGAAAAAGGCAACACTATAATAGTAACCACGAAAAAAGCCAAGCTCAAAAAAATAAAAAGGCTGATGAAAGCAGGAGCCGTCATAATTTTTGCAAAAGAAAAGAAAAACAAAATAGACATAAGTTGGCTCAAAAAAAAATTGTACGAAATAGGCATATGCTCTGCATTAATAGAAGCAGGGCAAGCACTCGCAACTACAATAATAGAAGAAAAACAGTTTGACAAAATATACTTCATTGTGTCTCAAAAAACCAAAAAAGGCGTTGGAGCCTTCAAACTAAAAAAAGAAATAAAAGCAAGGCTACAAAGTTTTAAGTGGCTGGGCAACGACATGCTGTTTGAACTGGTGAAAAAATGAAAATAGCAATAACAGGCAGCAACGGAATGATAGGAAAAATACTCGTGAAAAAACTGCAAAAAAAAAGGCATGAAATAGTAGAATGCACTAAAGAAAAAAACAGCATAACGGACAAAGAAAGCCTGAAAAAAGCATTCAAAGGCTGCAGAGTGGTAATACACCTAGCGGCGCAACTAAAAGAAAACGCCTCTGACCTCGCGGAAACAAACTTAAAAGGAACAGAAAACTGCCTGGAAGCGGCAGAACACGCAAAAATAGACCAATTCGTATTTGCAAGCACTGCCGGGGTCTATGGACTCAAAAAAGGCCTGAAAGACGAAAATACAGAGCCTGCTCCGGAAACAAATTACGAAAAAAGCAAATACGAAGCAGAAAAAATGGTTCTGGAAAGACAAGAAGTATTTCACACCACAATACTAAGACCTGCGATAGTAGTAGGAAACAACGAATACTGGAAAAAAATAATAGAAAAAATAAAGAAAAACTACCCGATAGTAGGAGAAGGAAAAAACACATGGCAAATGATAACAGCAGAAGACACGGCAAGGGCTTTTGAATTCTGCTGCAAAAATGAAGAATGCTACGGCGAAACTTTCATAATAGCACATCCAAAAAAAATAACCTTAGAAGAACTCGTGAACGCAATAAGAAAAGAATTCGGAATGGGAAAAGCAATCAAAATACCTTTATGGCTAGGAATGACTCTTGCGGAAATAAACCAAGTCCTGAAAATTTCCAAAGACATAGACAAAGCATACTTACAAAGAATGCAGGCAGAAAGAAACTACTCAACACAAAAAATAGAAAGCCTTGGATGGAAAGCCATGCAAGACCCAGTAGAAGAACTAATAAAAATAGCAAAAACAGTGGTGAAATAAACAAGAATTAAAGCGAATCAGAAAAATAAAAGACTTTTCCTAAAAACCCTGACTGCATTAAATGCATGAAGCTTGTCAGTTTTTTAGAGTAGGTTTTTACAAAAATAATTTACTGACAGTCCTTGTTTTTTAAATCCTTGATTTGCTTCAAACAAATTATAAAATTATACAAAACTTCCTTACTTCCAATAAAAACACTACAATTATTTTAACGCCTTTGCAAGTTTTTCCTTTCCGGCTCTTCTTACAGCCTCTACCATCTTCTGCAAAACATGTCTAGCCTTGGATAGGTCGTCAGAATGGTCTTCGATTGCAGTCCCTACATGAACAATGTCAGCGCCTGCTAACACGGAATCATAAGCCAATTTTTCATCACGCACGCCGCCGGCAACAATCAAAGGAATATCAATAAGGCTCTTTGCATAAGAAATCATTTCTTTTGGCGCAGGCAAATCAGCGCCGCCGCCGGACTCAAGAATGACCAACTGAGAACCCATGTATTGGCCAGCAAGCGCAGAAATTCCAGCCAAGTAAGGCAAATCACGAGGAATAGGCTGCGCCCTGCCAACCCAACCAACAGCCCTGCCTGGCTCGACAATAATATAAGAAGTCGGCATGACTTCAAGGCCTGTCTTCTTTATAGGATAAGCAGAAGCAATCTGCGCGCCGGAAATATAGTAAGGGTCGTTGCTATTCAACATATACATGAAATAAATCGCGTCAGCGTGCTTACTAACACTCGCAATATTGCCCGGGAAAAGAATAACTGGCAAAGAACAATTCTGCTTTATTTGAAGAATAGTGCTGTCTAAAAGCTCGCCCTGAGCACCAACAGAGCCGCCAACACAAATAGCATCAACACCTACTTGTTGCGCAATACCTGCTAATTTACCAGCTGTCAAAGGGCTCTGATTAGGAGGATCAACAACCAAAAAAATCAAAGCACCCTTATCACTAATGCCTTTCAAAATGCCCTTGTAAACTTTGTTCTTGTTCATGCTCAAATATGAATAAACAAGCATATAAAAAGTATTTTGTCTTGCGCTCAAGATAGCATAACTATCTGCCCGACGGTGCTCTGCAACCAAGACTCATATAAAGGCTTTAAAGCTAAGAAAGACCCAGGTTTTCGTCCGTTGCATTTACACTTAATTTGCCAACGATTTAGACTTAAGAAGGCTTAGGAGCCTTTAGTCTTTCAAGAACAGAAAATGCAACAGCCCAACAAGGAAACCATAGCAACTTTTCAGCCGGCTAATGTTAAAATTGTTGCTAAAGACAATAAAAGGAAAAAAAAAGAAAAACAAAGAAGACAAATGGCACAAGACATTTAGTTTCTCGTGCTAATCTTCCACATCTTCTATTCCTTTTTCTGTCACCCGGTATATTGCTTCACCGTCTGGCAAGTGCGGGCTGTCTACTAGTTTTGCTACTCTTTTATCATCCTTGCTTTTTCTGAGATAAAGCCTTGTTTTGCTTGCGTGGCCTACTATGTTTCCTCCGATTGGCGCAGTAGGGTCTCCAAACAATATGTCAGGCCTTTCCAGCACTTGATTTGTTACTAGCACTACTATGTTGTGCATTTCAGCCAGTTTTTGCAGGGTTCTCATGTGCTTATTCAGCTTTTGTTGCCTTTCTGCAAGCGTTCCCCTTCCTACAAACTCAGACCTGAATTGCGAAGTTAATGAGTCTACTATCACTAGCTTTATGTTTTTTTCTTTTATCATTTCATTTGCTTTTTCAGCCAATAGTATTTGATGATCACTGTTGTATGCCCTTGCCACGAAAATGTTTTGAAGTACTTTTTCAGGCTCTAAGCCTTGCGCTTCAGCTATCGCTTGTATTCTTTCAGGCCTAAAACTATTTTCCGAGTCTATGTAAAGACACGCGCCTTCAAGACCTCCTTTCTCCACTGGAAGTTGCACAGTCACCGCGGTTTGAAAGCACCACTGCGTTTTTCCGCTTGCAAATTTTCCGTATATTTCGGTTATGCTCTGTGTTTCTATTCCGCCTCCCAAAAGGTTGTCAACTTCCTTGCTGCCTGTAGTCAACCTACCCACATGCTTTCTTTTCTCTGCTATCTCTGCCGCTGACTCAAAACCCATTTCCAAAGCTTCTCTTGCAGCATTTATTGCTTTAGTAGCGGTTCCTTCTCCTAAACCCGCGATCTCTATCAATTCAAGG
Organism: Candidatus Iainarchaeum sp.; assembly: GCA_037441005.1. Lineage (GTDB taxonomy): Archaea > Iainarchaeota > Iainarchaeia > Iainarchaeales > Iainarchaeaceae > CABMIU01. The sequence goes on along the minus strand of JBBISX010000044.1, from coordinate 1,677 downwards.
GGCGACGCGACTGCTATTGATTCTAAGGTTTTATATCCTGCATTAATCAATTTTTCAGCTGCCTGCGGACCTATGCCCGGCAGGTCTTCCACTTCTTTTATTTCTTTTTCTTTCGCCATGTTTTTTCCTCCTGATAAGGCTTTCTAAGCTCTTGCCGTTTGGCTACGGCTGCTCCATGCCTTATGCTAATAAAAACCAATTACCATATTTTTAAATAAGCGCTAGGTTGTTTGCCAGTGCATTAAGTGGTTTTATGGAATTTGATTCATTAATTGAAAAGATTTCTCTGCAAACAGGCAAGAGCAAAGAAGAGGTTTTGGACTTGGTCAGTAATAAGAAGGCAAAATTTGCCGGTCTTTTGACTGACATTGGAGCTGCTTTGGTTATTGCAAAAGAGTTGAATGTAAAGGTACTTGCAGAGAGTGATTTTTACAAGGTTTCTGATTTGAAACAAGGTTTGAAAAACGCAGACTTCAAGGCTGTTGTTTTCAAGATTTTTCCGCCAAAGGAATTCGAAGCAAAAGGCACCAAAGGCATTGTCCAAAACATTTATCTGAAGGACGACTCAGGCATCATTCGCCTTACTTTATGGAACAAAGAAATTGAAAAGTACGGCTCTTCTGATTTCAAAAAAGGCGATATCTTAAAGCTTGAGAATGTTAGAGTTGGAGACTATAAAGGCGAACCACAAGTACTATTGAATTATAACAGCAATGTTGAAAGAATAGGCTTCGAAAGCCCAAAAGAATCTCTTCTCAAACTAAACGAACTCAAAGCAGGTCTTTCTTCAGTGTCTTTAGAAGCCTTATTGAAAAAAGTCTTTGAAAGACGCGAATTCGCAAAAGGAGACAGAAAGGGCGAACTAATCAAGTTTCTCATCTCCCAAGAAGAAACTGAATTTTATTGCATCGCTTGGAACGAAAAAGCACGCGAAATAGAGACAATAGGAGAAGGTGCTTTTGTTTTGATTCAAGGCGCTTATGTCAAAGATAACAACGGCACCTTAGAGCTACACTTAGGCTCAAACTCAAAAGTGCAAAAAAAACAGCAAATGAATTCACAGCAATAATCGCAAAAATTAAAAAAGTAAATTATTTAAAGGTTTATAGAAAAAATAACTATAAATAAAATAATAAAATATAACAATAAAATAATCTAAAACTAAAATTAGAAAGGGGGACTAAATTTGGAAAAACATCATGAACATGAAAAACAAGACAACAGCGTGATTTACACTTCAATAGCAATAATACTAGCTTCATTGATAATCGCCACACCAATAACAATGATAGGCTTTGACATTTCGGGAAAACTAACAACGATATCAAAAAGCATAGAAAAAATAAAAGTAACACAAACAAACACAGAAGAAAATACAGGAAACAACGAAGAACAACAAGCGCCAACAATAGACCTAAAAGCGCTGAAAGACGACGACGCACTTAAAGGAAACGAAAACGCAAAAGTAACAATAATAGAATTCTCAGACTTCCAATGCCCAGTCTGCGCAAGTTTTTATACAGACACATACAACGAACTTGTTAAAAACTACATAAACACGGGCAAAGCAAATTTTATATACCGAGACTTTCCATTGACAAAACACCCGCAAGCACAAAAATCTGCTGAGGCTGCCGAGTGTGCTGGTGATTTTGGCAAGTTTTGGGAGATGCACGA
>JBBISX010000043.1:0-6222 GCA_037441005.1 Candidatus Iainarchaeum sp. | reverse complement strand
ATTGCTGTTTCGGTGTAAACTCCAGAGCCAAGGTAAACCATTATTTTTGTGCCTTTTTTGTTTTTTGATATTTCTTGTATGCTTTTTGCCGTGCCTTCAAGTTCGTTTTTCATGTTTGCGAGCGCGTTAAGCCTGCTATTTATTTCTTCTAGTTTTCTTCTCTCTTGGTTTATTAGTTGTATTATTTGTTGTCCTGTTAGCGTTATTTTTTTTTCTTCCATTTTTTATTCCTCCATTTCTTGTATTGTTTCTATTCTTATTCTGTTTCTTTTTACTTTGTGTCTTGAGCCAATGTTGGCGAGGACTTTTTCTTTCGCGTTTTTTTCGTTGTTTGCTTTTGTTTTGGTGCTGAAGCTTATTTCTTTGCCGTTTTTCAGGTATTTTCCTTTTATTTCGTATTTTTTTGTTTCCATGTTATCACCTTAGCGCTTCGTCTATTTTCATCATTTCTATTCCTGAAGTGTTTCTGCCTGCTATTACTCCTTTGTTGGTTGCTATTACACTATTTCCCACGAATAAATCACCAAAGTTTGCTGTTGTAGCAATTCCTTTTACTTGGAATATTTTTTCTAATTTTTTGAATTCTTGTTCTGTTATATTTGGATGACAGATAAAGCCTTTATTAGTTACTACTACGGCGCTTCCTACTAGTTCCGTGCATTGGAAGCGCATTTCTATTATTTTTATTCCTAGGAATTTGCTTATTTTTTTTAAGTTGTTTTTTCCTATTAGCGGGCTTGCTATTCCTGCTTTTGTGTTCAATGCGATAAGGTTGCCTATTGCAGTGAATCCTTTTGCTTCTATTTTCAGTACTTCTATTTCTTCTGCTTCTATTTTTTTTATTTCTTCTTTTTCAATTAGACTGCTTGCCACCAGCTTTTTTTCAAAGCCTTTTGCCAATACGCCTATTAATGGCGAGTTTCCTATTTTGGTTTTTATTGTTCTGCATCCTAAAGTTTTTTTTATTTCTTTTTCCTCTTTTTCTGTTGTTTCGATTGGTATTAAGGCGTATTCTTCTGTTGCAGTGCAGAATATTCCTACATACGGGTTGTTTCTTATAGTCCCTTTTGTAAATTCCATTTTTTTTCACTAGTTCATTTTATTTTTCTTTTTTTCTCTATTGCTTCAGCCGCCTTTTCCATTTCTTTTTTTTCGTCTAGTTTTTCTTTTTCCTCTTCTTCTTTTTTTTCTTTTTCTTCTTTTTTTTCTTCTTTCTTCTTTTCTTCTTTTTTTTGTTTTGTTTTTATGTAGTTTTCCATTTCTTTTCCTTTAGCTAAAAATACTCTTATTTCGTCTCCGTCTTTCAATAGCCTTACTTTGAGTTTTCTTGGTATGTTTAATGAGTTTTTGTTTATTTCTTGGTTGACTTCGTTTGCTATTTTGATTTTTTTTGCTCTTGTATGTTTTTTTACAAAGTCTTTTATTATTTTGTTGGCTTTCGTCTGCCTTTTTTTCTGTTGGTATTTGAACGCTTTTGCTAGTCTTATTAAGTATTCTGCGCTTTCTCCTTTCATTTGGCATCCCTCGTTGTCCTGATTTTTTTCTGTTTCCATCTTGCACTTTTCTTTTTATGTCCGCTTTTTACTTTTGTTTTTTTAGTTATTTTTTTGAACATTTTTCCAAAGCTTGTTTCTCTCCAATGTCTTCTTGCATGCGTATTGTATATTCTTTCTCCTTTTTTTTGCATTATCCATACAGGCGCTGCTGTCAATCCAGGCCCTACTTTTTTTCTCTGTGCTATCAGGAATTCTTTTTCTTCTTTTGTTTTTCTTCCCATTTTCATCACTTTCTTTTTATTGTTATTTCCTTTGCAGGTTTTAATCTCATTAATATTTCTTTTGTTTGTGTGTCGTTGAGTTTTTCATTTATGTAGCCTCTTTGTGCCATTTGTACTATTGCGTTAAAGGCTTTAAAGTAAAGTTCTTTATTAACGAGTTTTACATTTGAAAGCCTTTCCATTGCTTTGTCATCCGCATATTTTTTGAGTATTGCCATTGTTTGTATTTCAGCCTCTATTTCTTTTTGTTTTGCCTCCTGTTCTTTCATATATGCTTGCTTTAGCTCTTCGAGCTTCTTTTGTTTTAATTCTTCCTCATTCATTTTTTTCCTCTTTTTGGTTTTTATTTTTCTCTTCTATTTCTTTGGCTTTTTTGTAGAGCAATTTTTCTCCTTGGGGTGTTATTGTTCTGCCTTTCTTGTCTTTTTTTAGGAGGTTTTCCTTTTCCAGCAGTTGCAGGCATGTTCTGATTATTTTTCCGCTTGCTTTCTTTTTGTGTTCTGGCTTTACTCCCCTGTTTTGTCTTCCGCCATAGTATGACCTCAAGGCTCCTGTTCCAAGAGCGTTGTTTTTGTATATTCTGTATAATATGCTGGCCATTCTGGTGTAGAACCAGTCAGGGTCGTTTGGCGCCCTTTGCCTGTTTTGTCCTGTTTTTACATATTTGGTAAAGTCAGGCTTCTTTATTTTTGTTTTGAGTTCTTTTGCAGTCTCTTGTATCAAGTCAGAGGCTGGTACATCGTATATTCCCATTTTCACACCTTTGCCTTGTTTGTTTTTTCCTCTTTCGAGGCAAACAAGCCTTGTTTTATTCCGCTTTTGCGGAAAAACTTCCAATCTTTGTAAAATTAGAAGCTAATTATTCCTTTCTAAAAAAATTTAAAAAGCCTTGTCTTGGCGGTTTAACGGCGTTGTTGGTAAATTTGTTCGGCGAATTTGAAAACTAAAATGCTTTTTTTTGAAGGCCTAAAAGCTCAAAGCCTACGCTTTTGCAGTTTTTTAGCTTTTGTTTTAAGTCTTTAAAAAAGCTTGTCGTGGATTTTTTATTTTGTAATGCCTTGGCCGCTTTGAAGCCTTAATCCTTTTTTTTTGTTTTTTATTCTGAAGCCCAGAAGCTAAATTTTTAGGCCTTCTCTGTTAATTTTTTTATTTGTGAGGCCAATAAGGCCTAAGGCTTTTTGTAAGTCCGCGTTTTTTTAGCTAGCCAAAAATTGCTAAGCTGTTTTTAGGTGCCTTTGAAAGTTTTTTTGGTTTTGGCTTGCTAATTTTTTATTTTTTATGTAGTTTCTTTTTTCCTGTTTTTCTTTCAAAGCCGCATTCTTTGCATTTCACTTTTGTTATTCCGTTTTCTTTTTCTATTGTTGAGTTTTTGTTTTCTTTGAGGTAAGCGCCGCATTTTTTGCAGAATTTTGTTTTTAGTTCTTGCGGTATTCTTGCTTTGCTTTTTTTGCTTATTTCTCTAGCTATTTGTACATATCTTTTGCTTCTTTCTGGGTGTTTTTCGAATTCTTCTTCCGCAAGCTCAAACAGCCTGTATACTCTTTCAAGCCCTATTTTTTGTATTTTTTCGTGTTTCATTTTCTTCATTTGTTTTTTTATTGCACCCGCCGGGATTTGAACCCGGGCCAAGAGCTTGCTTCAACCTTTTTGTTTTGGTTGTGGAAGGCTCTGATGCTAACCACTACACCACAGGTGCTTTGTTTTAATGATTGTGGTTTAGTAATTGTTAAATAATATTGGTTTTGCTTTTTTTAGTTTTTCAACGCTTTAGTCTTCAGGCTTTGTTTATTTTGGTTTTATAACTGGCTTTTATTCGTTTTGGGTTTTTTTTTGTGTTAATCTTTTTCTGGTATTGTTTGAGTTTATTCAGGCTTTTTTAATTATTTCAGCCTAAAAGATATTTTACTCTTTCTTTTTCAAGAGATAGTTCATAAGCTTCTACTGTTTCTTTTCTAGAAAAGACCTGGATTAGCCCTATTTCTAAAGCCACTTTTTTTGGTTCTCTTTTGAAAAAGCGGTCTATTAATGGCCCATATATTGTATTTGTTCTTAATTCTTCTCCTACTTGCGTTCTCATAGTAGGTAGTTGTTTGCGCATTAATATAGTTATTTTGCCTTCTTTGATCTCTTTTGCATGGTCGTGTATGAATTTTGCTAACAATAATTCTGCGTTGTGTATTGTTGGTTTTTTTGTTTGTCCTCTTATTTTGTCTAATGCTCTCAATTGGACGTCAACTGATTGAATTGTGTCAATTATAATGTATTTTTTTTCAGCTTGTACTTCTTGATATAATAGTATGTGTCTGTCTCTTCCGTTAATTCTCAATAAGTAGCCTGGCCTTTCTACTCTGTGTCCGTCGTAAAATGTGTACCCTGTCATTTTTAAGATCATTGAACCTTTATGTCCTTCATAAGGTGGTTTTATTCCTGTTATTGTAGGTAATCTAAGTAATATTGGGTATTTGTCTTTCCACTTTCCTGGTTTTTTTGTTTTCATACTTACTTATTAAACTTTATTTTGTTATAATATTCTATCTATTATGAATTCAGGTTTGAATTCTTCTATGTCTTGGTATTTTTGTCCTGTGCCTACATAGATTATTGGTTTTTTCAGGTTGTATATTAGTGATATTGCTGTTCCGCCTTTTGCATCCGTGTCTATTTTTGTTAGTATAAAACCATCTATGCCTATTGCTTTGTCAAACTCTTTTGCTTGGTTTATTATTGCTTGTCCTGTGTATGCTTCGCCTATGTATATTTTTAAGTCTGGTTTTGCTACTCTTTCTATTTTTTTCAGTTCTTCTATCAGGTTTTTGTTTGTTTCTTGTCTCCCTGCAGTGTCTATTAGGACTGCGTCTATTTGTTTTGCTTCTGCTGCTTTGATTGCGTCATACGCTACTGCCGCCGGGTCCGCTCCATATTTTTGTTTTACTACTTTTACCCCTATGTTTTTTGCGTGTTCTTCAAGTTGTTCTATCGAAGCCGCTCTAAAGGTGTCGCTTGCGGCTATTATGCTTGTTTTTCCTTTTTCTTTGAGCATGTTTGCTATTTTTGCTATGCTCGTGGTTTTTCCCGCGCCGTTAGGCCCTATGAACATTATTTTTATTGGCTTTTGTTTTATTTGAATTAAGTCTATTGTTTTTGTTTCCATTATCTTAGCTATCGCTTTTTTTATTTCTTCTTTTAGGACCTCTGTTATATTTTTGTTTGCTTCTATTTCTTTTCCCACTAACTGTTTTTTTAGTTGTTCTACTATTGCTTGTGCTGTTTCTTGTTCTACGTCTGCTTCCAAGAGGCTTATTTCCAATTCGTCAAAAAATTCTTTTGTGTCTTTTTCTGTTATTTTTATTTTTCCAGTCAGGACTCCTTTTATTTTCTCTATTATGTTAGTTTTTGCTTTTAGTTCTCTTTTTTCTTCTGTTTTTTGTTCTTGTTGTTGTGTTTTTGTTTGTTTTTGTTGCTCTTTTTTTTATTCTGTTTTTTGTTCTTGTTCTTCCGTTGTTTCTTTTTTTTCTTCTTGGATTTTTTTGCTTATAGTATCTTTTATTTTTGTCGTGAATTTGTTGAGTGTTTTTTTGAGGAATTCGAACATAGTAATTTTTGGTTGTGCTTTGTTTTTAGTTTTTTTGCTTGGCTTTTTTCAGGTCTTTAGTTGTCTTTTGTTTTTTTAGAGGTCTTTTTTGCTTTTTTGGCGTTTTTTTAGTTTTCTTGGTTTTGGTTGAGGAGTTCTTCCACTATTTCCGTTTTTGCAGTTTCTTCTTCGTCTTTTGTTGTTATTCCTTTGTATGTTATTGTTTTTGTTATGCCTTTTTCTCCCCAAAGGTATGAGAACTTTTGGTTTTCGTTTATTTCCAGCCATATTTTTCTTTCTTTTTCAATTTTTGCTTTTGTCGGGTCTTTGATGGTTATTAGCCTGCTGTATTTTAAGAGTACTTTGTTATGGCTTATTTTTTCTACTTTGAAGGCGTCTTCGTCGTTTCCGTTTCCTTTTATTCTGTCAAAGCCTTCTTGTTCTTTTGCTTCGAATTCTTTTTGGTAAACGTTTTTTTTGAACGGCGGTTTCCAGTCGGTTTCTATGGTCATTACTTCAAATATTGCTTTCATGTTTAAAGAGAAACTCCTTTTTGTTTAAATAGTTTTCTTTAGTGTATTCTGGTATTGGAGATAAAAAGGCTTATTTAAAATCTTAATGACCATGTCATAGGCCTGTCGTGTTTTTTTTCGGCTTTCGCCATTTTCTTATTTGTTGTCTTTGCTCTTTTTGATTCTTGCCTAATTTTGTTGTTTTTCATTTCTGTCTTTTTGATAGTTTTTTATTTTGGGTTCTGCTTGTTTTGCTTATTTTCCTTTGTTGTGTTTTTTGTTTGCTTTTTATAGCGTGATTGTTTTTACTGCTTCTTTTTCTTTTATTTTGCTTTTTTTTGCCCCTATTATGTATTTTACCC
>JBBISX010000042.1:0-6277 GCA_037441005.1 Candidatus Iainarchaeum sp. | reverse complement strand
TTTTGACCAATCATTAGCCTTGAATTGTTAAACAAGAAATCAAAAAATCTTTATGGTTCTTGGACGACTAAGTGTCTAAAGTCTTAAGCCGTTACACAACAGGCTTAAGTCCTGAGCTTTTTTGCCGGTTTTTTATTTTTTAAGCCCTGACAGGTTTAAGTCTTAGTTTTTGTCGTGTGTTTTTTTTGATTTTTGCGGTGTTGAATTTATTTTTTGGCTCATTAGGTCTTTTTTTTTGTTTTTGAAATCGAGTTTGTTTTTTTTGTAGTGCTTGTTGGCTTGAGTCATGATCTTTTATGCCTTTGTTTTTGTTTATTGGTTTGTTTTAAGCCTTTAAGCCTTTGTCGTGTTTTTTTTGGTTTTGGCAACTTTCAATAATTCATTTTCCCTGCTTTACCGCCAACCTTATGTCCGCTCCAATGACTGTTTTTCTATTGGCGTGCTTTGCAAATTCAGAAGCTTGTTGGCTTATTTTTATTCCTTCTTCTTCTAAAATTTCAGCCAAGGCTTCTACTGCGTCTTCGCTTACTCTCGAAGCACCTGCTTTTCTTATTATTCTATCTACTGCAGCCAAAGGCAAAATCCTATTGCTCATAAAATATGACCTCCAAAAGAACCAACTACTAACTAATATTTAATATTTGGCTTTTTTGCAATAAAATAAGGCATTTAAAGGCTATTTTTTAATTAAAAAGAATTTTAGTGTCTAATCTGCCTTTTTCCATTTTATATTGCACCCTATTGAAGGCTCTTCTTTTATGTTAGGCGATTTCCCTTCAAGCAGTTGTTTTATTGCTTCTTCAAGCTCGTTGGTTTTGGCTTTTTCATGCGGTTGCATGTGTGCATCGTCTATTCTGCCATGGTAAACGAGTTTCAAGTCAGAATCAAACAGAAAAGGGTCAGGCGTGCAGGCAGCGCCATAAGCTTTTGCTGTTTGTTGTGTTTCATCGATCAAGTATGGGAACCTAAAGCCTTGCTCCTTTGAAACTCTTTTCATATTTTCAAAGTCGTCTTCAGAATATGCGTTAGTATCATTGCTATTTATTCCAAACATAGCCAAGCCTTTTTTTTCGTACGAGTCATAAAGCTTCTTAAGGAATGGCATTTTTGGCTTTACATAAGGGCAATGGTTGCACATGAAAACGACGAGCACTGCTTTTTTTTCGCCTTTTTTAGGCAAGGAATATTTTTTTCCGTCAACGCTTTGCAATGAAAAGTCAGGCGCAATACTACTTTTTTTTAATACCGAATAATTTGAAGGCGTTACAACCATGAAAAAATTCTTTTTAAAACAATTTAAAAATTAGTCTCCCGTGACCTTTATTGTTCTGGTTAATATGATTATGCAATTAGGACAAGTAAAGGCGATGCCATGCAAAAAACGACACTGCCTTTATTATTAGGGTTAATATCTATGCTGCAATACAGAATTATTTTAGACTTCTTGCTGTTTTTGTAAGTGGCAAAGGCTTGGTTTGATTGGTTGTTGTATTTTGATTATTTGTCGTGTTTTTTGAAGTTGTAGGGCTTCATAAGGCTTTGTAAGGCCCTATAGGGCTTATTTCATTTTTAGTTTTTTTTGCTTTGCTCCTTTGTGTTTGCTATTTTTGCGGCTTTCTTAGTTGTTTTGGTTTTTAGGCCTTGTAGGTTTAGCCTTTGATTTAGTCATTTTTTGGATAATTTTCCATGCCTGTTAGTTAATTATTTTATTTTTTATAACACCATTTTTCCAAGGAAGTCGCCTATTAAAAAAGAGGCTACTGCAGCCATGCCTCCAACCAAAAGCATTTCCAAGCCGGCGCTAAGCCAATTTTTTGAAATAACCAAAGACCTCAAAGAGCCCACCAAAAAAATCGTGAAAAATGACATAATGATAGACAACGGCAGTGCTATTGACTGCTGAAAACCAAAAAAATGGGAACTTATGTGAGGCAACAAAGGCACAAAGCCAGCAATGACAAAAGCCGCAAAAGTCACGGCTCCTGCAGTAACAGGCTTTCTATGTTCTACTACCAGACCAAGTTCGTCGTTTATCATTGTATCAACCCATGCTTTTTTGTTTGAAGTTATTAAATCAACTATTTGCTTCAAGGCCTTGCCTGAAAAGCCTTTTTTCCTGTATATTTCTACTATTTCTTTTTTTTCAATGTCAGGAAATTTTTGAACTTCTAGTTCTTCTATCTTTTTTTGGGCTTCATAATAGGATTTTTCAGATTTCAGAGAAAGATAATTGCCTACTGACATTGAAATGCCATCAGCTATGAGGTTTGCAAAGCCAAGGACTATTATAACGCCAGAAGACAATCCTGCGCCAGCGGCGCCCGCTACAACCGCGAAAGTAGTTATTATTCCATCTAAAGCGCCGTAAACCACATCCCCGACATAAATTCCGTTGTTGCCGTTATGGTGTCCTTCAAACTTTTTATGCAAAACAGCCTGTTCTTTTAAACTAAGCTTATTTTTTTTTGATTTTTTTTTCCGCATGAAAAAAATAAAAGTGAATATATTAAAAACAATTAGCAAAGGCGAAAAAGAGCCTAATAAGGCTTCGCCGCTCGCGACTTTTTCGATTGTTTGAAAGCCCACAAACCAAACCTAAAAATAAAATCTAAACAAGGTATTAAGACTTAATACGACTCAAGGCGCAATATTTCTTTGCTTGCTCCAACGAGCGAGGTTCCGGTATTACGGCTTAAGACGGCTCAAGACAAGTTGACTTTTAAGACAAAAAGGACTTAAAGGCTGTTGGTCTTTCAAAACAAAAGATTAAATAAGCGGTTGAACGTTTTAATTACATGCCAAAAAAAGTAGCAAGAAGATTGGGTCCTTTTAATAGTGTTACTCGAGCGGTAACAGCTGCTTTAAGATTAGTGAGTTCCGAAGGCAAGGGCCCTAGAAATAGAAGACGCTAAAAGGTGTTTTCTTTTGCTGGTTTGCAGGTTTTTGTCGCCTCTTTTTTGAATTGGGTTCAAACAATGTTTATTTTTCTCTTTTGCTGTTTTGTACTGGACAAAGTAAAATTTACAAAAATTAGAGAGTTGCAGGCAAGAGCCTGCAAAATGCTTAAGCAACTACTTCTATGTCAAGTTTTTTCTTTAGCTCCCTGTACCTGTTTCTTATAGTGACTTCAGTCACGCCAGCCACGTTAGCTACTTCTTTTTGAGTTCTTCTTTCTCCTTTAAGTAGCCCGGCTATGTAAACTGCGGCTGCCGCTACTCCAGTTGGGCCTCTGCCGGAAATAAGCCCTTTCTTTATTGCCTCTTCAAGTATTTTTCTTCCTTCCTCTTGGACTTCGCCAGAAAGGTTAAGCTCAGAAGCAAACCTCGGTATGTAATGAACAGGGTTGGTCAAAGGAATGTCAAGTTTTAATTCCCTCACCAAAAACCTGTAAGTCCTGCCTATTTCTTTTTTGGTTAAGCCTGAGGCTTCAGCCATTTCGTTCAAAGTCCTGGGCACGTTGTAGTTTCTACAAACAGTGTAAAGAACCGCTGCAACAACGGCCTCTATAAGCCTGCCTCTTATTAATCCTTTTTTAACGGTTTTTCTGTAGAGCAAGGCAGCTGCTTCTACGAGTTGTTCAGGCGTGTTCAAATAACTTGCAATTCTTCTGAGTTCGGTAAGCGCTATTGAAAGGTTTCTTTGCATTGAAGAACTTATAGAAGCTCTTTTATGCCATTTTATGAGCCTGTACATTTGCGCCTTGGATTTAGTGGAAAGTTTGTTTCCCCTCAGGTCTGTTCCTCTGCGGTCAATCATGGTGACAAGGCCTTTGTTAAGCTTTACATATTTCATCGGCGAACCTGTTCTAGCTCTTTCTTCAGCGTTGTCAGAATCAAAGCTTCTCCATTCTTTCCCAAAGTCAACTTCGTCCTCAGAAATTATCAAGCCGCAGTCTTGGCAAACTATTTCTCCTTTCTCTTCATCTCTCTTTATTCTCTTGCTATTGCATTCAGGGCATTTGGCTTCAACCATCAAGATCACTCCTAGAAATTTTTATGGTTTTTAAACAAGATTGGAATTTAATAGCACCATAAGAAGGTTATATAAAAGCTCCGCCTAAAATTTTTAAATTTTGCGGTTCATTTTTGATTGAAATTAAAGCTTTTATTTTGTTTCTTTTTGCTTTTTTTGGCTCAATTTGGCTTTTTTCTGCTTTTTTTCCTTCTTTTTCGGTTCTTTTTCACTTTCAACTAAAATTCCGCTTAAACTTCCTGTTTGGCCCGGTCTAGAGGTTATTTTTATTAGTACCTCTTTTTCTCCTGATTTTGCCTTTACTATTGCGCCTTTTGTTATTATGTTTTGTCTTGCATACTGTCTGTCAGCATTGTTTTCAACAACCGTAATAAAGTCATATTTTTCGTGCTTTCCAGTGCTTTTGTCCAATGCAATTATTTTTTTTATTGACTTTATCTTGGTTTTTTTTGTCTTTCCATAACCTTTGACGCCTTTTCTTTCTTCTTTCTCTTCGATCGTAGTTAGTATCGGAGAATTGCCTTTCCAAGCAAGCCTCTTGTCAGACCTGTTTTTGCTTCTGTTTATTCCGCCAGTTTCTTTTCTTTTACTTTTCATATGCCATTGTGTCATTGTATCCCTCTTTTTAATCTTTTGAAATAATAATTAAAAATGCATCTGCTGAAAACAGGAAAAAGGATATTTTGCCTGTTGGCTTGCAAATCTCCTAACGATTCTTCCACGGCTTTCATTAAAAAACTTGCGCTTTTGCAGAAGAAAGGCTTTGTTCAACTGGTTCCTGAAAATTTTTTAAGAAGCAAGTGGCACGCAATAGTCGCCCTTGACAACACTTTTGCAGGAGATTTCAAAATAGCCAAAAACAAAAGCCTTGAGTTTCTTGCACGCGTTTTAGGGACAAGACAATTAGAAAAAGCATTTTTTGAAGTAGAGAAAAACTTTAAGGCAGGCAGTGGCTTTGTTTTGGTATTTGATCAAAAAAAGTTTTCTTCTGAAAAAATTTTGTCAGAACTTTCATTAGTACAAAAAGAATTTTTAGAGTTCGAAGACTCTTGCACTATTGAAATGTCCGCAATTGTCTCATTGAAATAAACTATTGAATTTTTGCCTTGAATTTTATTGCTTGTTTTGGGCTTTGTTTTTCTTTGTCTTTTTTTGGTCGTTTTGTTTGTTTTTTGTTCGTGGTTTGTTTTTGTTGGTCTTGCGGGTCGTTTTTTGTTCGTTTTTTTGTTTTTGTCGTGGTTTTTTTGGTCTTGTCAGGTCTTTTTTTTGTTTTTTTTGGCTTTGGTTTTTGTTGTTTGTTTTTTTTATTGTGTCTTTTGTTGTGTTTTTGTTTTTTTCGGGCTTGTTAGTGTGATTTTTTGCTTGGTTTTCTCGGTTGGTGTTTTGTTTACTATTCTACTTATAACTTGGTTTTTTGCCCCTTTATTTATTTTTCCCGCTTTTTAAGCTACATTATTATTTAAGCATCAAAAAGCATAATTCCCAGATTAGAAGTATTAAATATTACTTTGCAGTCTTTATTTTCATGATTGGAATTTCAGAATATGACGTTTTGCTAAATCTTTTTTTGGCTCTATTGTTTGGCGGTTTGGTAGGCTTGCAAAGAGAACTCAGTGAAGAATTTGCCGGCTTGCGTACGCACATGCTGGTTTGTGCCGGTTCAACGCTATTTACCATTCTTTCATTGTCTTTTCCAGGAGCAGATTCTTCAAGGGTAGCCGCAGGCATAGTCACAGGAATAGGTTTTCTTGGCGCCGGAACTATTTTCAAGGAAAAGGACAGAATAAAGGGCCTTACCACTGCAGCGGATTTATGGATGATAGCCGCAATAGGCATGGCAATAGGAATGAGCTATTATTTAGTAGCCGCTTTTTCTACCGCTTTGATCTTGGTTGTGCTTATTTTCAAGAAAATTTTTTTCCGCGAAAAGAAACACGGAAAAATATTACACGTTTAATTAAATTACTGGAAATTTTTCATTCACAAACAGCTCTTAAAAGAAGCAGTAAAATTCATAAATTAAGTCAAGCAAAAGACAAAGAATTAAGAAAAAGCAACTGAGAAAAAACTGAAACTATTTTTTCAACCCTTTTTTTCTTCGTAATAAGAGTTTATAAGTTCGTGCATTTTTTTTGCTTTGGTAGGTCCCATGTTTTCAACTTCTTGCAGTTCTTCAATCGTTGCAGAAAATATTGCCCTGATGTTGCCAAATTTTTTCAGCAGTGCTTTCGCCAAACTTGGCCCAACCATTGGAAAGCCTTCCAGCAGGTATTGTTGCTGTTCTTGCAAAGTAAGTCCTTTCTTT
>JBBISX010000041.1:0-6493 GCA_037441005.1 Candidatus Iainarchaeum sp. | reverse complement strand
GCTTATGAAGGCAGTAAACAAGACCAATGCAACGCCTTTCCTCTCCATTTTACCACAATTAATAATAAACTGCTTCATTATAAAAAATCTACTATGAAAGTGCTGATAGCAGGAAACCCACTGCTAAAAAACGATTCTTTGCCTTTAAGAATTTTGCCACAACTAAAAAATGCATTTCCAAGAATAGAATTCAAGGAAATAGACCCGTGGGAAGATTTGCACGAAGAAGGAAGAGAACTTCTTATAATAGACTCCGCAAAAGGCATAAAAAAAACAATTTTACTTGAAGACCTCAGTCTTATAACAGAAGAAAAAGTTTTTTCACTGCACGACTTTGATTTAGGCGCGACTCTGAAGCTCTTGAAAAAGGCAAGGCTCATAGACTCTGCCAAAATAATATGCGTACCGCAAAATTCTACAGAAAAAAAAGCGTTCTCAGAAGTATTTCAACTTCTAAAAAAAATAGCAAACGAAAATAAAAGCCAACGGCTTGGCTGAAACCACCAGCATGCTAAAGCACGAAAAAAGCAAAAAACTAAAAACCAAATATAAAGGCTTAAAACTGCATAAATGCATTTGAGTTTTTTGTTTTCCAATTCCTAACCATGATTTACAATCAATGCCTTTTTAGGCAATCCAACCGAGGTTTTTAAGCGTTTCAACAGCCTCTTCAAGTATTTTTTTGTTGTCTTTGTGAGTAAGCATTGCAAGAGCGTTTTCCAAGTCAACCCAAGCATGATTGTCATGCTCTATTATTTCTTGGTCAAGATTTATTTTGTCTTCCATGTTGGCTTTTATAAGAAATGGAATGTAATCATACCTTGTTCCATTATGAGTCCAAACTATTTTTCTCGTGAGTCTTGAAATTATTGCTACTTTGACAAGCCCTGTTTCCTCTTCAACCTCTCGTAAGACAGCTTCCTCAGGAGTTTCATTTTTGTCAATTCCACCCTTGACAAATTCCCAACCTTTCCAATTAAGGACCCTATGCATGAGCAAAAAATAAGCCTTGTCGTTTTTTTTGTCAAAAACCACGGCAGTTACGCCTTTTTTAGTTTTCATAAAACCTACATAAACAGGTTAACTTTAAAATCAGATTTTTTGAGAATCTAGGTTTAAAGACAAAAATATTTCCCCAAAAAACTCTGTCTGCCAAATGGTTATAATTCCTTTATTCATCAAAAAAAGGCACGCTATAAAAGTCCTTACAACACCTTCTATTTTTTCAGGGTCCTTTACTATTCTTGAAAAAAGAGTGAGGCCTTGAGAGTCAAGGTTTCGCTTTATTCTTTTAAGAGTCCTTTCCATCTCAACCTCTATTTTGAAATCACTGTATGGTAACTCAAACTTCACCCTATGCTTTTTTCCTACGGCTTTCTCTTCAGACTTTCTTGTCTCTTTGAGCATCTTGTCTATGACTGAAACAAGGTCGTCCAAAGAAATCTTACCTTCCCTTATCTTCCTTATATCATTTAAATCAGGCAAGAGCTGTTCAATTTCCTGTATTTCTTCAGGGCTCATTTTTTTCTTTTCATCTTCCAATTCAGACTCGGACTTTATTTGTGTAAAGCGAAGGAAATTAGACTTGAATTTTAAAAGCAACGCGCAAGCCAAAATAGCGTTTGCAGGCACTTTGAGGTTGTAATAAGAAAGGCTGTTTATTTTATCCAAATACTTTTTTGCAAGCTCGCTTATATCAATTTCCCAAGGATTCATTTTTTCTTTTTTGACAAGCTCTATAAGAATAGTTTTCCAAGCAGGCTGTTCTATAAGGTCAACTAAATCAACCTGCTCGGGCAAATCTGTTATAGAATACTCCTTTTCGCTGGAAGACTCTTCCAAAAGGTCCTTTTCCAATTCTTTCATAATTATAAGTAAGGCTTGAAGTTTTTATGCCTTTATGGCAGGTGGTGTATGGAAGATAATTGACACTAACACATGCGCTTATACGCAGTTTTTCTGAAGGGAAAATTTGGATGAAGCTCTGCAAGAACCAAACCATTTAGTGGGAAGGCTCCATCAATAAAAATAAATTCCACCGGTTTGTTAAAATTTTTTGCAGCTTCTTCTGAAGTTTTAACAATTGGTATAACTATATCATCTACGCCTGCATTTTTGATATTCTTCATAAATTCATGAAATGTCCGTATTTTTTGATTTTCTTTTTTATGTTCTGAAGAACCGGTATGTGGGTCGTTTGAGAATTTTATGGTCGAAGAAATTAAAAAGGAAGGTAAGAAGAATGGCAGATAAGAGATAGACTTTTTTACTAAGTCTTTAGAAGTTGCTTCGCCTGAACATTTGTTTTACAAGACTGATTCTTGAACTTATTTTAAATGGTCTTAAGTCGTAAGGCCTAATTGTGATTTTCTTTACTTTGGCTTTTTATGTTCTGGGCTTGGGCTTGCTTTTCAAGTGTTTTTTTTTGCGTTTTGGCTTTATTTAGTCTTTCAAGCTTTTTGTTCTTTCAGTCCGCATTTTTCAAGAAGGTTTTCATAATTGAGGTTTGCCTGCCTTTGAATATGCTCTATTTGTTCTTCGCCCAAATGCTTGAACCTTTTTTGCAATTCCAAGTATTCCTTGACAGGTCTTGGGTTGGAAGGATTGAAATTCAATTTGTATTTTCCATTTTCAACCTCATAAAGAAACCATAGCCTTGACTGAACTGCAAGCTTTGCTACCTTCATGGTTATCGCGCCGTCAAAGCCAGCGCCAAGACAACAAGGAGCATCCACAACTACAAAAGAAGGCCCCTTGATTTCCCTTGCCTTGCGCAGTTTCATTTGCAAATCAGCATAGTATGCTATTGAAGCAGAAGCAGCGTAGCTTATTCCATGAGCTGCGACAATTTCAACTATTGGCTTTCTCTCAGTCTCTTTTCCCTTGTGCACAGATCCAACAACAGTGGTTGTAGTGGCTGCACCGTAAGGCGTTGCACCAGACTTTTGGACTCCTGTATTTGCATAAAGCTGGTTGTCATAACAGACATAAAGCACGTTATCGCCTCTTTCAAGCATTCCGCTCAAAGCCCCAAAGCCAATGTCATAAGTTGCACCGTCTCCTGCAATAACAACTACTTTGGTATGGTCATTGCCTTTAGCCTTCAATGCAGCTGCAACACCAGAAGCAACTGCAGGCGCGTTTTGAAAAAGCGAATGTATGTAAGGAACACGCCAGGCACTTTCAGGGTATTGGGATGAAGTTATTTCCATGCAACCAGTTGCCTGCACAATCACTATGTCTTTTCCCAAAGTATCACACACTTGTATCAAGGCGTTGCTTGGCCCACACCCAGGACAACCGCTATGTCCAGGAGAATAAAGATGCATTTCAGATTGCATGCTCATTCGTTATCACCTCATCCCTTCATCGTTGCTTTCGGAGGCTCCGTGGCAATCCACTTTTTCAATGGCTTACCTTTGAGCAATTCAAACAATTCTCTTATGTGTTGCCTCTTTATGCCCCTTCCTCCAAGCCCGCCGAAAAAGCTCGAAACTTCTGCTGACCTTCCCACAGCTTCAAAGACATCAGCGTATAATGGCGCACAAGAACCTATGCTCAGGCACCTGTCAATAACCCCGACTTTTTTACCTGACAAAATTTTTATTATTTCTTCTCTTGGGAAAGGCCTGAAAACACGAATATGCAAAGCACCTGCTTTTTCGCCTTTTTCCCTCAATTCATCAACCACTATCATGACATTGTCCATGACAGAGCCAATGCCTACTATTATTCTCTCAGCGTCTTCTGTTTTATAGGCGTTCACGAGCCCATAGCTTCTCCCTGTTAATTCGCCCCACTTTTTTCCAGCCTCTATCAGCAATTCCTTGGCATTCTCCATGTCCTTGACAAGATCCTCTCTGAACATCTGATAATGAGTAGGATTAGCATAAACGCCCAAACTAACAGGGTTTTCAGGATTTAATTCCAAAGGGTACTTATAAGGCTCTAAAAATTGCTGCACCACTTTTTCTTCAGCTACGTCAACCTGCTCGACAGCATGAGTAAGATAATGCCCGTCAACGCAAACCATGACAGGCAAAAGTATTTTTTCAGCGACATAAAAAGCCTGAGGAATAGAGTCAACTGCATCCTGATTGTTTCTACAATAAATTTGTATCCAGCCAGTGTCCCGTTGGCTTATAGAATCCTGTTCATCGTTCCAAATGTTCAAAGGAGAACTCACTGCCCTGTTGCCAACTAGCATCACTATAGGAAGGCGCATCCCTGCAGCACTGAAAAGCGGTTCGTGCATGTAAAGAAGCCCCTGACCGCCAGTGGTAGTGAAAGTCCTCGCCCCAGCAGCGCTAGCGCCTATCAAAGCGGAAATTGCAGAAAACTCAGCCTCAACAGTTATGTACTCGGGTATTTTTCCATCTGCATAATACTTGTTTAGTTCTTCAGTCAAATGAGTAGTAGGCGTGATTGGATAGCAAGCAACCACTTGAGGTTTGCAATTGACAACCATTTCTCCTATTACTCTTGCCCCTTCTTTTGTCTTAATCATTTTCAACCCTCACCATTTGAATGCACTTCACAGGACATTCATTAGCACAAATGCTACAGCCTTTGCAATACTCGTAATCTATTTCAGGTATTTTCTTTACAACGCCCATAATGCCTTCAGGACAAAAGTTTTGGCAAATACCACATTTAATGCACTTGTCTCCATTGACCAATGGCATGTAGGCTTTCCATTCCCCTGTTTTGTTTGAAGTGCTTGAACCTGGCTTTGCAAAAGGAATAATCAAGCTTTCACCGCCTCTTCATTTACCTTCATAGAATCGTACAATTCCTGAATAGCGTTAATGTTAGCATCAACAACTTGCTGCGGAAGCTTCTTACCAAGGACTTCTCTTATAGCCCTCTTCACAGAATCTATTTTGACAACGCCTGTTGCCTTGCAAAG
Source organism: Candidatus Iainarchaeum sp. (assembly GCA_037441005.1). GTDB lineage: Archaea > Iainarchaeota > Iainarchaeia > Iainarchaeales > Iainarchaeaceae > CABMIU01. The sequence continues at coordinate 1,584 of JBBISX010000041.1, read as the reverse complement.
TGCGCCCAGCATTAAAGTATTTAAAATCAGTTTTTTGAAATGCTTCAATGCAACACTACTAGCATCAACAGTAAAAACTCTATTGGCTTTTATGTTCAAGTCCTCTGCTTTTTTTGTAGTGTTTATTATAACTATGCCGTTCTCTTTGAGGCCAGCACAAACATCTACTTCAGGCATAATCGAAGGGTCAGCAACCACGACTATATCAGGCTCGGCTATTTCCTCATGAATAGTAATAGGCTTATCATCAATTCTCACATAAGCCTCTACAGGCGGCCCCCTTTTTTCAGAGCCGAAAAAAGGAAAAGCCTGACTAAACTTGTTCTCATAGTTTGCAGCCTGAGCCACTATGTCAGCGCCAGTAACCATGCCATGCCCGGCACGAGCATGAAGCCTTATTTCGATCATTTAATAATAAAAAGCAAGCCAAAATAAAAATGTTTCGTTAAATGCCAAGTAAAAAATCGTCATTTGGCAAATATGTTTTAACATCAACAATTAAAAAACACGCTCTATCTAAATTTCCAGCCTATGCTTGGGCCTTGTCATGGAACCAGCAGTATCAAATCGTCTTTAGCCTTAAGCCTTTGTCTGGCTTTTATTTTCTTTGTTTTAGTCGCGCTCTGTGTCAAGTTTGAAGGCTTCTACAAAATTTAAGTTTTCGTTTAAGAATATTTGGTAAAAAGAAAAATTATTATAATAAATATACGCTCTTTATGTTAAAGTGATTCGCATGCCTGAAGAAGACTTTCTAGACGAAGAAGAAAAAGAGCAGAGAAGCATTTTAGACACAGACTCCGAATCTAAAAGGGCAAAAATAGTTTTGGATTCAATAGAAGAAGAAAAAATAAAGCACAGGAAAGGAGAAAGCGACTTGTTCAACATTATTGTTTTGATAGTAATCACGGTCTTAGGGCTTATTCTTATAGGATTGCTTTATTATGTGTTCGCATACTATGAATTTACATTGCCGTGGTAGGTGAACACAAATTGAAAAAAATAAGCGTCATATACTCTACTTTTCCTTCGAAAAAATCCGCTGAAAAATGCGCTAAGGCACTGCTTAACGAAAAACTCGTTGGTTGCGCAGTTTTTTTCAACTCAAAGTCGTTTTATTTTTGGAACAAAAAACTTGCGAAAGAAAAAGAAACCTTGTGCTTTTTCAAAACAACGGAAAAAAAAGCAAAGAGTGCAATTAAATTGCTTGAAAAAACACACCCTTACAAAACCCCGTGCATTTTAACCTTTGAAGCAAAAAGCAACGACAAATACTTCCAATGGCTTAATACAATTGAAGAAGCTCAAATTGCTTGAAAATAAATTTATTTTGGTCTTTTATTAATTGAATTTCTCTCAGTAGATTTTTGTTTTAAGTATGATTTCAAAATACCCTGCTGTTTTTCTAAGTTTTGCCAGGCAAAAGGGTCTGACACTCCTCTACCCCATAAATTATAAACTCTTCTTGGGGTAAGTCCAAGGCCATACCTAAATTTTATTTTTTGAGTTTTTGCTATTTTTAGAATAAACTTAAATAGCCTCGCTTCAATTGTTGCAGCAATTCCTTTATTTCTGAAAATTGAGATT
>JBBISX010000040.1:0-6496 GCA_037441005.1 Candidatus Iainarchaeum sp. | reverse complement strand
ATAGTATTAGCTATAGGTTTTCTGCCTTTCTTAAGCATGCAGTACTTCTTTTTTCCTTTTCTAATTTTAAGCCTACCTTTTGCAAAAAAGGAATTAAAAGCCGAACTGGCACTTTCAACATTTTTCAGCATATTATTCTTCGGCGCTTTTCAAATAGATTCTGCAAGGTATGTAGTGCCAACAGCAACCATTCTTTTGCTTTCATACCCAGACTTTCTAAAAAATATTAAAGAAAAACTGAAGTACTTAAAGGCACCGCCTATTTCCATTCACCTCAAAGAAAAATTAGCAACTTCAATCCAATGCCTTTTTTTGGCAGCATGGCTTTCAGGCCTTTTAGCAATTCTGCTTATAAGCCAATCAAACCTTGCTGAAACAAAGCAGACATCTCAAAAAATTTATTCTGAAACATCCCTGAGTTCACTTATAATAGGAAACAACGAAGTTGAAAAGTTCCTTTATCGAGGGCTTGGCAAAAGAAACTTCCTTAAGTCAGGCAAAAAGCCAGAAGAAAGAGAACTGTCCGAATTGAAAAAACAATTCAAAGAAATTTTTTACATCACTATAAACTATGAAAAGAAAACGCCTGTTCAATTGCAGGAAAGACTTAAAGGCAAAAGCAATTACGAAGTAAAAATTGAAAGGCTTTAAGCCTTATTTCTTTTCAAACTATTAAGATATTCTTTTAATGCTGTTTTATAATTATCAAAATTTTGATTGGTTTAATAAACTCTGTATAATTAAGTAAGCAGGCAAACTTAAAAACTAGCAAAGACAAAATGAAATTCAAAGATTGTTTTGAAGCCTTTTGAAAGTTTCCTATAGATTTCTACTCAGTCGCTAATCTTTCAAAAACCTTTTTTTTTAACTTTGGGTTGTGGATTATGTTTTACTTACTTTACTCTTTCAGGCAACCCATGCATAGCTATTCCATTTTTCGTAAGTTTGTTTAAATTCCTCAGCAGTGTCAACTTCTTCTATTGAACTTTGCTTATTGTTTTTATCCTTATTATATTCTTCGTAGTAACAATTTACTTTGTTTTTACAAATACTCGTGTAAGCCATTATTTTGTTTGTGGCGCATACTGCATTATCATATATTCCAATCTTTGCCGCGTTTGTTATGTCGCAGCCGAACATGTGTTCATACCTGACTATGCCTAACCCGCTTTTTGCTATGCCTATGCTTACTACCATTACTTCAAGGTTAAGCCCTGTTTCTGAGCTAAATTCTCTTTCTTTTTCTTCAACCGCTTTTTTTATGAGCATGCTTATCCTATCAGTGTTTTTTTGCGTCTCAAGATAGTTCTTTACTATGGTTGCGTGCCTTTTTATTGAGTCTTTTTTATTGAAGTTGTCTGGCAAGTTATCAGGGTCAGGTATAAGGCCTGGCAATGAATACGCTTCTTTGTTAAGCTTTTCCGTTTCGCATTCTTTTATTATTTGTTCTTCGGTAGTGTTTTCTGGTATTGTAACATGGCCTGTTATTTTTATTGATTTTGTTTGTCCCGTTTGGCTTACCCCTATTTCGTAAGTCCTATAATTTATTATTTCGCTTATGCTTCCATCTGCAATGGTTAAACCTGAATACCTTAATTGTTTTACATCATCAATGTTTTGTATTGGTTTTACCTGATAGTTGTAAACCCAATCATACATTTTTAGCCCTACTAAATTAGCAAGCGCACCAAACGCCCCTTCTCTCAGCAAAGTCCTGACTGATTTAACTAAACCGTAGCCTATCCTTCTCCAGCTTGGTTTTGTCAATTCTTCTTTTACTATATCTTCAGTAGGAACCACTTGTTTAGCTTTCTCTTGAATAATTTTTCGCATTTCTTCTTCCAATTTTTTATTTACTATTTGGCCTATTTTAGGCGGCGGGCTTTCTTTGAGGTATTTTTCTATTGTTTCATTTATTGCTTTTGCTGTTTCTTCGTTGCTGATTGATACCGTGTCTGTGGTGATTTTTACTTTTGGTTCTATATCTATTATTTCGTCAAGTAGTTGTTGTGGTATACCCAATTTCTTAGGATCTGAGCCACTAGTTCTTTTTATTATATTTTCTAGTTCTTGGTCTTGAATTGGTGTTGTTTGGTTTAATGCTGCTCTTAGTTTTCTTATTGCTTCTTTTTTCATGTTTAGTGTTTCATTTGTTACAGTTTTAGAAGCCTTTATTTCATCTATTGTATTTTCAACATAAGCGTCTATTTTCTTAGAAAATTCAGGCACGCTTGGCCCTTGTATTTTAGTTTTTTGGATTAATTCTGTTAAAGCTTCTTCTTCAAATTTTTTTCTGATTTTATCTTCTCCTAGTTCTTCTATAAAGCCATTTGTTAAATTTGTTTTGTAATTTTCATATAACATTTTTATCATTTCGGGTTTTTCTACTTCTTTTTCCAGCGCTTTTTTTGCTATTTCCTCTATTTGGCTTTCGGTTAATCTTTGTTGAGCTAACCCGAAAGTTTTCGGCAGGTTGAATTGGGTTCTTACAGCTTCATTGTATTCTTCTTCTATTGTTTTTCTTAAAAATCCTTTTATTGCTGCTTTGTTGGTTTTCCTTTTTACTTCGTCTTTAAAAATTTTTGACATTTCTTCGCTCATTTCTTCAGCTAACAAGTCTGCCAGCACTATTTTATCTACAAACCCTGTTCCGCTTGTTTTTGTTACTATTGCTTTGAGGGTTTGCGCTGGTATGAATGCTTCTATTATGTTGTTTTCAAATTCTTGTTGTGTTATTCTTCCTTCTGTTAGCCCTGCAGGGGGCTTTGCTTTCAGGTCTATTCCAACAAGCCTTCCTAAAAATCCTAATACTGTGTCCATGAGGTCACTCATTACTCCTAAAATGGCTTTTGGTATTGTTGCGAGTTTTTCCAGGACGATGTTTATCATTTCTGTAAAGTTTCTGAATATTTCTGTGTTTCCGTACAAGTTGTATAGGAATGGCATGACGCAGTCAAAGCCGAAGTTTATGAATGCTCCTACCCAGCCTATCACTGGCCTTAGGAAGGATGTTCCGAAGCTTATTGCCGAGCACCCGGAAAGATAAGCATAGTTTGCTTTTGTTTTTGCCTCTTTTATTTCAGGCGGGTCAGTGTCTAATATTTTTCTTTTGTCTTGTGCTATTTCTGTAGCGTTTTTCAGGTTTGTTTCCAGGTTTGCCATTTTTTCAAGTTTGTTTATGCTTATTTTGTCGTTTTCCCCTCCTTTCCAGACAAATGTTGCGTAATAAGGTTCTTTTTTTGGCTCTATTGTTTTGGCTTTTTCTATGAAGTCTAGCGGGTGTATGCCGCAGACTTCAAGCTTTACTTCTATCTCTTTTGGTTTTTTGCTTTGTGTTATTTCTCTTGTTATTCCTGCCAATATTGTTTTTCCTTGCGCTTGTTGCAGGTTGGAGCTTCCTATTACGCATAGTTTTGCTGTTTCGCTGTACTTTTTTTCCTTGTCGTCAAGGTTGCTTATGCTTAGTTCCGTTATTTTGTTTTGTTCTTGAGGATTTTGGTCTTTTGGGACAAAGAATGGCTGTCCTTTTATTCCGTAAAAGGCAGTTGCTTTTCTTGCGCTCAGTTTTACTTTTTCTTTTGTAGTGCTTTTTATCGTAATGTCCGTGCATGTTGCTTGGTTGAATTGTACTCTTATGCTTCCCTTTGCAGTTGCTTCTATGCTTCCTATTTCTTTGGTTGTTTTTAGCAAGGCATAGCTTTCGTCCCTGCTTATGCAGCTTATTTGGTTTTCTTTGAATTCTTTTATTAGTTGTGCTGCTTCTTTTGCTATTTCTTTTTGGAGTTTTCCTTCGTTGTCAGTGCTTTCTTTTATTAATGCAGTAACTATTGCCGGGTTGTTTGGATTAAACGGCTCTGTTTTCATTTTCACTATGTATCCTTCTTCTTTCGTCAAATCAAGTTTTAGCATGTTGAATCCAGTTTCTCCTAATGATTGCCTTTGTTCGTTGTCAAACAACCCTTTGGCAACTTCTTTTGCAACCTCTTCAAGCATCGTGTCTCTTGGCTTTACTACACTTATCCACGCTTCGTAATTGTTGTTTTTTGTCAAGTCTTCGTCTTTTGGCAAAAAGTTCATTATGTTTTGGGCCTTTCCAGTGCATTGTTCTGTTATTGTTCTTTCTTCTTTTCTTTCTTCCCTGTCAAATATCATTTTCACATTCATTAGCTCTGGTATTATTCTGCTTCCTTGTACCGCGACTTCTCCATCTATTCTTATAGTGTATTTTCCGCATCCTCTCAATGAACCGTCCATGATAACTTTTCTTGCTCCCGTGCCTATGTATGAACCGCTTTCTGCTTCCGAGACGTATTGTGCTTTGAAGTTTCTAACATTGCCTTTGCTTTGTTCTAATGCTTTCGTGAACAGTTGTGGCGTCATGTTGTCATGAGATAAGAAAACAGTGATTACTTCAGGCTTTACTCCGAGCCCTGAAAAAGTGCAAAAGCCTCTCGCTATGTCCGCGCTTGAGCATCCTCTGGTTTTTGATATGTCAGAGCTATAGCTTGTTATTTGTCTTTCCGCATCAACTATTTTTTGTTCTATTATTTCTGAAAGATACTTTGCCATTTGTGTTGCATCGCAGTAAGCAACATCGCACTTTGGGCTTTGGCTTGTTGCTATCAGTGGGAACCTTATGCTCTTTTTTATTTGCGGTTCTTCACAAATAGGGACTTCTATTGTTTCTGAAGCAGCGTCTGTTTTTTCCGCTATTTCCCCGAGCTTTATGTCTAACGCTATTGGCGTTGAATCTATTGGTTGTCCGCTTCTTGGCAAGAAACCTCTTATGAAAGCCATTTGTGGTGAAAGGTTGTAAGGGCTTCTTTTTTCAAGTATTACATTTACTTGCATTTCCATGCCCGGCATTATAGTGCCGCCTGCAGGTGAAATGCTTACCCTGTTGTTTCCTATTGCTATTGGTTGGGTAATGTCTATTATTCTCACTTCTTCCGCGCAGGTGTTTTTGAGTGTCACTTGCCTTGCTATGGACCCTTCGTAGGCTTTTGAATGGTAAAAGTCCAGGCTTTGTGGCGTTGCTATCAAGCATTGTGCTGCTGATACGTGTGCGTTTATTATGACCGGGCCAAAGCTAAAAGTCTGGCCGTTTATCACTCCTGAAACATCAATGACTTTCTGTTCTAAAAGCGTAGTGCTTTGGTTTCTCAGCACTTGCGCAACCAGTATTTTAGGCGGTATAACTGCTTGCCCTTTTCTCAATATTTGTATAGGATACTCTGGCAATACCCTCAAATCAATGTTTCCTTGTCCTGTCCCAGAGCCTATCCTGAATTCTATGTTTTCAATGTCAGCTTCCCCAACATTCCTTATGAACAAAGGTATTTGTGCAGCATATTGGTTTCTTTCATTCGGAGCCAAAAATAATTCTATGTTATTGCTCATTTGCAACGCGTACCTTGGATTCCAAATGTATATATCAACAGGAATAGACTTTTCAAAGCCGTCCGCCTTGTAAACCAGATTGAACCCGAATTTTTCCTTTGTCGGAAAGTTCCTTATTATTGCATTGGTTGCTGTTATAGTCACTTCCTGTTGGTCCGTCCTTGTTATTTGTTGCCCTGCTTGCTGTGGCCCCAGCCTTATGTCGTTTGAAGTCAACTCTATTCCTTCAGAAAGCCTGTTTTCCCTGATGACTTCAGGCTTCAGTTCTATTTGTATTTGGCATTGCGGCTTTTGCGCGAGCCTTGCAGTAAAAGTCTCGGAAGAAGTGGTTGTGAAATTATTGTACCTGTAGTAAGAAGCCGGATAACCTTGAGTCGGAGGACCCAAGTAAGTGTTATAGTACTGGTTTTGCTGTTCGCTCCTCGCTTCAGCCAGCCTTGCATCATAATAACCCTTGTCCTCAAAGCCAGAGGCAACATAAATCGCTATTCTTTCTTTGCTGAATTCTATGCACTCGCTAGGTATTTTTGGTGCGTAGTCTATTATTGCTGTTATTTGTGCGCTTACCGATACCCCGTTGCTTATTTTGCCCCTTGCTATTACTTTTACTTCTGCGTGCGCGCTTTCTTTTACTCCATCATATTCCGCTACTAGAATCACTTCTTGGCTTTGATAGTTGCCTATGCTGTTAGTGCCCTGAACACTTACCTTAAGCCCTTCCTCGCTTCTAATTCCAACCACTTCATAGCTCAAGTCTTTCACTTCAAGCCCGGTAGTGTTGCTTAACTTTACTATTTTCTGCCCTGTCTTGATTCCCTTTTGAATTATTATGTAAGCCTTTTCTTCATCAAACCTTATCACTCCATCCTTCGTTATTTCTATAGTTCCCTTTTTTGCCTTGAAACCCTTTGCCCTTATCTCATAACCGATTTGCCCTTGTGAAAAAGCGTTTTTTATCGTGTAAATCCCGTTAAGCCCTTTTCCGAAAGTCTTGTTTCCAATTATAGTAGAAAGGTGCTCGCCATTTAAAGTGCTCAATATTATTTGTGCCTCTTCTACAGGAGCATTTTCAGAATCCTGCAACACTATACTAAAG
>JBBISX010000039.1:0-6582 GCA_037441005.1 Candidatus Iainarchaeum sp. | reverse complement strand
TGTTTTTTGAGGTCGTTTTTTTTTCTTTTTTTTTGTTTTTGTCAAGGAGTGTTTTTGTCGTTATTTTTGGTCGTTTGTTTTGTTTGTGTTTTTTTGGTCTTTTTTAGGCCTTGTTTTGGTCATTTTTTTAGTCGTTTTTAGTCTTAAGTCTTTGTAGTGTTTTTTGTTTTGGTCCTTTTTTTACTTTTTTGTTTGGTTTTTTTTGTTTAAGTTTTTTTTGGGTTTGTTCGTTTTTTTGCTTTGTAAGACTTATAGTATCTGGCGCTTGAAGACAGAATTTTTTTATATGTTGGTTATCTTAGCAGAGACTTCAAATTGTTTTCTTGGGATTGTCAAAGCAAACCCAGTTTTGACGCGATATTTTCAAAATTTTCCGCCACGTCCTTGTAAGAAACAACGGCAGGCATGCCTTTGTCTCCTGCTTCTCTTATTCTGCTGTCAAGAGGTATGGTTCCTGCAAAAACGGTTTTGTGCTTGGAAGCTATTTCGTTTGCGCCTACTTGACCGAAAACGCTTCCAGCCATGTTTTCAACAACGCCCAAAACATTAACGCCGATTCTTTTTGCCATGTCAATGGACTTTTCAGCCTCTGCCAAAGTAGCTTTTTGAGGCTGTGTAACAACAATCAAGCCGAAAAGAGGAGCCAACTGCATGACAGTCAATGCGTTATCGCCAGTACCAGGCGGAAGGTCTATTATTAAAAAGTCAAGGCTATTCCATTCAGCCTTTGAAAGCATGTCAAAAATAAGTTTGAACATTATAGGGCCCCTCATGACATTAGCGATAGAATCGCTTTCAACCATGTTGCCAACAGAAAGCAGTTTTATGCCAAAAGATGACTCAAGCGGTACAAGGCGCATGGATTCGTTAGCAAATACCCTTGCCCCTTCAAGGCCGCACATCAAGTGCAACGACGGACAATCAACATCAGAGTCCATGAGGCCAGTGCGAAACCCCTTCAGAGAAAGAAAAGCAGATAAATTAACCGCGAAAGTGCTTTTTCCAACTCCGCCTTTTCCAGAGTGAATCGCAACTACCTTTTTCACCATGCCGAGGTTATTCTCAACTTCTCGGCGTTGCTCAAAAAAAGGGTCAACTGTTTTAACTGTTTTTTTTTCTGCTTCCAAAATCTCTATAGGCATTTGACCGACCATTTTCTGACGCAGCCGCAAAAAATTCATTAGTGAAATGATTTTCCACAGCCGCAAGTATCGTTCGCATTAGGGTTGCTTATTTTGAAGCCCGAATTATGCAAGCCGTCAACATAGTCTATTCTGCAACCCTTGACCATTTCAAAAGAAGACTTTTCAACAAAAATCTTGAGTCCCTTTTCCTCTATCACCAAATCATTTTCAGAAGGCTTTTCCGCAAAGTCCATGACATAAGAAAAACCTGCGCATCCGCCAGGCTCAATAGTGAACTTAAGCCCATAGTTTTGCTTTCCTTCGGCTTCCATCAACTGCTTGAACTTTTTTACCGCTGAATCAGACAAAACTATGTCTTTGCCGTTATTTCCTGAAATAGCCTCGTTCATTTCATTTACCATCTGATCTATAGTTTCTTTACTCATGCCATGCCCCAAAGCCCCTGCCTCAATGCTTTCATAAGGATTAACATGGCAACCAATGCAATGCAAGCCATAGCCAAGCATAATTTCAGCAGTCTCAGGATACTTGGCAACAACTTCCCCTATAGTCATTTCCTTTTTTATCAACACTTCTTGATTTTTCTGTTTATCCTGTCTGCTATGCATTGTATTGTTACAACAATCCATAAAAAACACCTATTAATAGAAATTAGCTTGTGTTGTATATTAAAATTTATTGGGTCGTTACAATAAGCCCTACAATAAGCGTATTTTCATTGCAAAAAATTCGAGCACTTAAAAACCCTAAGAAGCCCTAAGATGGCAAGCCTATTGCAGATTTTTTTTTATTTTTCAGTCTTCACGCCCTGCCATGTGCTAACCATTTTTTAGCATTTGTCACCTTTGCGGGCTCTAGTACCTTGCCTGTTTATTGAATTGGACGCCTTTACCAACAGAAATTGCAACCAACGATCCATTAAAATGCACATAAACAATGGCTTGAATGTCTTTAGACAAAAGCTCGTGTTAGTTGTTTTATTACCGACCCGGATTTCATGCAATCAATCCTATTATTATTTTTTGTTGCTTTACTTTTAATCATGTTGATAGCAGGCATAGACGAGGCAGGACGAGGCCCTGTTTTAGGGCCAATGGCAATGGCAATAGCCATGATAAACAAAAAAGACGAAGAAAAACTCTTAGAATTAGGCGTAAAAGACTCAAAGCTCCTTTCACCTGCCAAGAGAGACGAAATATACTCAAAACTGAAAGAAATACTTTCAGAATATCACTTATTATTGATACAACCCCAAGAAATAGACCGCGCAGTTGAAAAAAACAAGCTGAACGAACTAGAGGCAATGAAAGCTGCTAAACTAATATCATTGGCCAGCAAAAAGCCTGAGTGTGTCTACATTGACAGCCCAGACACAATAATGTCAAACTTTGCAAAAAGAATACAAAAATACCTTGCTTTTGAAGTAAAACTAGTTTCAGAGCACAAGGCTGACCAAAATTATCCGATAGTTGCAGCAGCCTCAATAATAGCAAAAGTGAACAGAGACCTTGAAATAAAAAAAATTTCGGAAAAATTCGGCGATATAGGGACAGGGTACAGCCACGACGAAAACACGATTAAGTTTTTAAATGATTATTTGTTAAAGAATAATCGTCTGCCTGACTTTGCAAGAAAATCTTGGCGGACATCAGAGTTCCTGCAAGAAAAAAAATTTCAAAAAAAGATAGTGTGAAGGCTTATGTCAGTATGGATAAAACGAAAAGACAACGATGCTATAATAGATTTTGACGCATTGGAAGAACTTTTAGCTGATTTGCTCGACTCTACGGACTTGAAAGGAATAGACACTACAAAACCAATAAAGATCGGCTTTTCAGTCAAGTTCCTTAGAACTGGAGAAACAAAAATCCTTGAGTACGGCGTTGCGGGAGAAAAGTCATGCAAGTCACAAAGAAAAGACAAGCCTCTTGTTGAAATGATGGATTACGGCAATGAGCTAGTTACAGTAATAGAAATGAACTGCATGCCAAAAGAGGAATTTTCAATAAAAGCAAAAAAAAGGGAAATAATAATTTTTTCAAAAAAAACAGGCAAAATTTTGAAAAAACTCCACCTGCCTTGCCACGTGGATTGTTCTTCTCTAAGAGCGGACTACAACAACAATGTTCTTGAAATAAGAATAAGCAAATCCCAAGCCATAAAAAATCAATAATAGCACTGCTACCCATTTAAGTTTATTAGAATCGTTTTGATTAAGACAGCCTGGCGAAAAAATCTTAAGTTTGAAAGTAACAACTATAGAAAATACAGCAACATAGAGCCAAGTTATCAAAACCTCAAAAATCAATAAGGAAAAATTAAAAGCTTAAAATCCCATGTTTTCGTGCTTCGTTCTTTGGACAACAAAGTTTAGGTTTTCAAATACCAATAGAACTTATAACCGATGAAAAAAACGCAATTACCCTTGGCTTTCTTTTTTGCTTAAAAGCGAAGAACCAAAATATTCCTTAAACTTTGGCGTAGTGCTCAAAATAAAGGTAGTTCCTTTTTTTTCCCTCTTTATAAAGCCTTTTTCTAGCAAAGTAGAGATGTGCTCGTAAGCCTTGGTATTCCTGAAATGTATGACTTCTGATTGTTTGACAGGCTGCTTATAAGCAATGTAAGCAAGAGTTTTCAGCATTCCCTTGTGCATTTCAGGCGCAGCTGCCAAATGGCTTACAAAATCCTCGTAAGCCTTTTTAACAGCCATTTTAGCGCCTTCGCCACCATGCCTTATTTCAAGGGAAGTTTCTTTTGCATCATACTCATGTATCAACTCATTTAGCAATATCCTTGTTTCTGAAAGAGGCAAAGAAACAAGTTTTGAAAGCTCCTCTATGCTCAAATAATTAGGAGTGGTAAACAACGCTGCCTCAATTATTTTTTTTACCTCTCTTTTTTCCATACGCAAACAATAAAAAAGGAAAATAAATTAAAGGTTGCAGTTTTTCAAATACCTCAAGGTTTCTGCCTTGACATTTTTTGAACAAACATGGCCATGGTGCCTAAAACCGCCTCCGAAAGTTTTAGGAATATGCATGAGTTCATGCACCAAAGTTTCCAATTTTTCACTTTCGCTCTGCTTGTCAAAGTTTTCCGAAATAAGCTCAATCACATAAAAGCTTTTTTGTTGACCCATCCCAAGCATAAGAACCTTGTTTATACAATGAATCCGGGCTATAGTCCTTCTGGCTTTAGAACCAAAAGACCTTACTACAGAAAGCCTCTCAGGTATTACCCAATAATAGCCAAGCTTCTTTGCTATTTCTCTTGCTTTTTCAGTCCATGTTTCTTCAAAAACATACTTCATAAGACACGCCGAAAATCAGAATCATAAAAATGTTTATATTAAGTCTCTATTTAATGATTGGCATGGCTGAAAAACCTTTTTATTTCATTGTTGTTGCTTCAAGCATTGACGGCTTTATCTCAGTAAAAGATTCATCGCTTCCTGGTTGGACAAGCAAAGAAGACAAAAGACATTTGAAATCAATGGAGGCCAAGGCCGATGTTTTACTTTTCTCAAGAAAAACTTACGAGTTAGCAAGGCACTTTGTGAAAAAAAACAATTGCATAGTGCTAACCTCGAGAGTAAATGGTATTTTTGAAGAAAACAAATGCCTTGCATGGCTTAATCCAAAAAAAGCGGACCTTGAAAAATATGTTATTTCAAAAAAATACAAAAAAATTTGCGTTTTAGGAGGAAGAGGCGCCTATGACTTTGCAATCAAAAAAAACCTTGTTAAAGAAATCTACCTTACGATAGAACCAATATTGCTAGGCTCTGGCATAAAAATGTTTTCAACAAGCCTTGGAAAGGAGCCTTTTACGCTCGTTTCAGCAAAAAAATTGAACAAAAAAGGAAGCTTATTGTTAAGGTATAGGCTCGTTAGAGCTGGTTCTAAATTAGGTCGGCAAAAGCCAAAACCAAAAAGGCCAGAGCAAAGGCTTAAGGGTTAAGACTGCTAAGGGATTTTAGTCTTTTGGTCTTACTAAACAAAAACTTTTTTGATTTTTAGTTTTTTGTTTGTCTTTGTAGTTTTTCAATTCACTATCCGCTTTGCATTCTCTCCATTGGTTTTTGTTTTTCAGGAAACTAAAGCGCTTTTCCTGTCGTTATTTCTTTTTCTTTGCCTTATTTTTTTTAGGCTCGTTATTAGCATCTGGTTTTTGAAGGTCTTTCTGCTCTTATTTTATGAATTATTTTTTTGTCGTTTATCTTTTTAGTTTTTTATATACAGCCAGCTTGGCCGAAGTCAACGGCTTTTAGTTGATACTCGTGTTCTAAGTAGCCTGTATTGCCAAATGTTATAGTAAGTTTAAGTTGTCCTGTCTTGTTTCCTGCGAATATGAAAGGAGCGTTTTCCCTGTCAAGGTCCTTTTGGTATATGCTGCTTGTCTTCCCAGCCTTTGCTGAAAATTTGTAAGTGTTTTTGGTGTTTACCGTGTCTTTAAATCCTTCAATTTCTGCTTTTATTGAAATTGGTTTTAAGTAGCTAAAGTCTGTTTGTCCTGTGTTTTTGATGTCTATTATTTTTATTGCAAGCCCTTTGTTGCCTTCAAATGACGGGACACAAAAGAAAGCAAGTTCCTGGACTTTAAGGTTTTCCAGCTTAGGTATTTTTGGTTCTTCAACAGGCTTGGGCTCGCATTTGCACGCTTTGCAAATGTTGTTTTCGCCGCATTCAGAGTCAATCTCACATTCTTCCCCTGCTTCTTTCGTATTGTTGCCGCACACAGCAGCAGGCAGGCGGCTGTTATCTTGTTCATTGTTTTCTTTAACTTCTACTATTTCGTTTTCTTGGACATTTTCATTGCTTTCTTTGTCCTGTCCCTCGTACAATGGCACTACTTCTTTTTTTTCTTCTTTTTTTTCATTCATGAAGAACATCACATAGCCTGTGACTGCAAGAACGCCAAAGAATGCAAACATTAGCACTACTAGCATTACAGCCAAACCTATCAGTATGAGCTTATCTTTTTCCATAAATAAACTAATAATAGCCCCTCTCAATATTTAAGTTTTGCCGTTGTTAAATGAAAAAGTTTTTTTAGCTGGCGAACCAAGCATAGTGTACAGTGAATAAGCACTTTCTTTGTTTTTAGACTTCGGGGTACTATGGTTTTAACCAAATTTTTGCTTTTGCTTGCTTTAAGCCTTTTTTTGTAGGCTTTTGTTTTTGTCGGTCTTGTCAAGTCTTTTTTTTGGCTTTTGGTCTTTTGTCCGTGTTGTTTTTTTTATTGTTTATATTTTTTGTTTGGTTGTTATGTCTTTCTTTGTGTTATTTTTTTGGTCAGTTTTTTGTTTGGTTTGTCTTTGTCTGTTTTATTTTTTTGAGTTGTTGTTTGTCCGCTTTTTTGTTGTTTTGGTTTTTTGTCTGTTTTTTTTGCAGTTTTTTGCTTTGTTTAATTTTCTTCGGCTTGACTTTCATGCGCT
>JBBISX010000038.1:0-6742 GCA_037441005.1 Candidatus Iainarchaeum sp. | reverse complement strand
TCCATGGCCAAATTATAATAACAGGAATTTCTCTTTGCGTATTCCTTTATCCTGTCGCATGCCAATTGGCTATAGTAAGTGTCCACTATTCTTTGAATGCATTGTTGTTTCATTCCGTATGGAAGCTGATAGCATTTTTCTGTGTCCCCGTGAGAAGAAGCAACCCAAAGTTCGCAGTTCAAGATAGAGTTTTCGTCTTTTGCTTTTGAACAGTCAACAACGGAAGGAGCATTGTCCAATGCTTTGGAAAAACAGTCTGCTCTTTTTGCCTTGTCAACCCAGAAAAAGCAAGCTTCGCCGTTCATATCGCTGAAGTTTTGCAAGCACCTGTCCTTATAGTAATTGCCTTTTTCTTCGCCCTCAAATCTTTCAAAGTTTTCGCTTACATTCAGGCAAACGCTGGGGTCTTTGAGGGATTTTGCCAGTTCTGAAAAGCAGGCGTCCCTGTTAGTCTGGTCAAAAATGAGTTTACAGCTTTGGAAAGAAATGGAAGAAGAATAACATTCGTCTCTTTTTGGTAAGTCTATTATTTTTTTGCAAATCTGGTTGTCTTTTATGGCTTTTCCTATGTCTTTGTAACAATTGTCTCTGAAAGTCAGGTCCTTGATTTTTTCGCAAACAGAGTGTTTTTGCATAGAAGTTCCGGCATTATAAAAGCACCTGTCAGCGAGTTCTCTAGAGGTTCTTTCGCATGGCAAGTCGTGTTTCTGCGATTTAGCAGTTTCTATTAGGCAAAGGTCTGTTTGGAGCGGCGTTTCCTTCAGGAGGCATGTTTCAATAGCGCTCAAAAGTTCTTTTGGATAAACTTCCTGCTCAGGAACAACCGAAACGTTTTGGTCTTCCTTATTGTCTCCATTTATATCTACTGCATTTTGGTCTTTGTTAGCGTTTAGGTCCAAGCCATTATCTTCTTGGTTTTGTGCTTGGTTTATGTCAGGCAAGAAAGGTATTTCTATGTTGGCGTCTTCTTTTTTCTTGGCGCAACCTGAAAAAAACAAAAGCAAGACAATAAAAACAGCTATCAGGGCGTAATAAAAATACTTCATGCTAAAAAAAACTATTATCAAATATTTATTTATTGTGCTTATAGGTTTTTACTAACCAAGCCGGGTTTATCAAAGGGCTGATAGCTCAGACAGTTAGAGCGCCTCGTTCGCAACGAGGAGGCGGCGGGTGCAAGTCCCGCTCAGTCCAAAAAAATAAAAAATAATAAGAAAAAGTAACAATAGGGCGTTTGCATTATGCTTGCCTCATACTTTCCCTATACTTGCTTTGCTTACATGCTTTTGCTTACAAAAAAATTGCTCCAAAGCCAAGCACTGCTTTTACAAAAATCTCGTGTTTTTCGCCGCTTGCTGTTTTTATATAATTATGAACAAATAAGGAGTCACTATTTTACCTTTTCAAGCCCAACACTTAAAGACAACAATCCGACAAAAATTACAATTTTTACAGAACATATAAAAGGACAAAAGCGCCTAATCAGGAGAAAAAAGGAGAAAAATATAAATAGTAAAAAGAGACTTATTTAATCATGTCAAGAGAATATGAAGTTATTCAAAGGCAGGCAATAAAGACCGTGTCTATTTATTTGTTGGTGGTGATTCTAACAGGCTTTGCAATAGTTTCTTTGGTGCAGGGCTTGTTGACCCAACTGAATGGCTTTGCTGGAAACGCGACTTTGCTCTACATGACCGGCCTTGGCTCGCTCATGACAGCAGTAGGAGTCTTTTCCAAAGGCAGGCAAATAATACAAGCAGTATAAGGTAAGCGCTGCTAGTCCTTAGTCGTTTAAGCCTAAACTACAAAATCAAGAAGACAAATTAAAGGCAAAATGGGTTGATCAAAGCATAAGGGGTTGACCAAAGCCATAACTTCATAAGTTATTTATTTGGTAAAGTAGTTATTTATTGGATTTTGCATGCCCGCTGAAAAGGAAAAAAAAGAAAAAAAGCAAAAGGACATTTTTGACGAGATGTTAGAAGACAAAGGCCAGGAAGAAATCCAGGAGTATGAAGGCAATGCTAAGGAATCAGAGCAGGAAGACAAAGATTATAGCGAATATAGCGAAGGTGACGAATATGCCAATGATTTCAACGAAATGGATGACGATGAATTTGACTTTGACGTTGATAGCGACGCAATAGACCCTGAAACCAATAAAAAAAAGGCACAAGGGGAAGAAGAAATAAGGAAGACTCTTTTGAAAAAAGCAGAGATTTCGGCTGCAGACGAGGCTTACGAAGAGCAAGCCGAGAAACTTTCCTTTATAGAACAAGACAAAAAGGCTTTCATAGGCAGAAAGGCAAGCATTTTCAAAAAATACGGTTTTGAAGGCGGCTTGTTCATAGGCAGAGTAAACGAAAAAGAGAAAGAAGGCTATGACATTTTCCTTGACTCTTTAAATCCGCATGTTGTTTTTGTTTGCGGCGCGAGAGGCAGCGGAAAGTCTTATGTTTTGGGCGTGATAGCTGAAGAGCTCGCTGAAAAAAACAAGAATGTTGGAATAATAGTCGTGGACCCTATAGGCGTTTTCTGGTCAATGCGCTTTCCGAACAAGGATGAAAAAGAAGTTGAAAAGCTTAAAGATTTTGGGCTTGAACCAAAAGGCCTTGACAATCTAAAAGTCTTTATACCTGAAGGAATGAAAAGCCAGGTCCCAAAGTCCACTTTTGACGCAGGGTTTGCAATACAGCCGTCTCTTTTGACAAGCGAAGACTGGGCTTTGACTTTTGGCGTGGACCGTTTTTCGGTTTCCGGGCTTTTGCTGGACAAAGTCCTGAAAAAAGTGGAAAAAGGTTATAAAAAAATGGAAACCAACGAAAAAGTAGAGGGCAAAGGAAAAAATTACTCGTTGGATGACCTGATAGAGTGCCTTGAAACAGACTCAGAACTCAACAGCAGAGAAAAAGGTTACAAACAAGACTCTATAAGGGCAATAATAAGCAGGTTTGAAGCCGCTAAATCTTGGGGAATATTCAGCGAAAAAGGGACACCTTTGGGAGAGCTGTCAAGAGAAAACCAACTGACAATCCTTGACACTTCTTTTTTGGAAGATAATGTAACTGCATTTGTGATAGGCATACTTGCAAGAAGGCTTTTGGCAGCAAGAAAAATTTCTACAAGAAAAGAAGCAGCAAACAAATTCAAATCCCTGAGCATGAACGAACTTTTAGAACTGGAAATACCGCCAACATGGCTTTTCATAGACGAAGCGCACACACTAATACCAAGTGGAAATGAAATCACGGCAGCAACAGCAGGGTTGATAGAGTATGTAAAACAAGGAAGAAGACCTGGATTATCCCTTGTCTTCGCCACACAACAACCATCTGCAATAAATACAAAAGTCCTAAGCCAGCTTGACATAATAATGACTCACAAACTCATATTTGATGACGACATAAAAGCAGTTTTCAAAAGAACTCCAACCATAATACCAAGAAAGTACAGAGCGCCTAACTTTATCAAAACCCTGCCTGTAGGAGTTGCGCTTACAGGAGACAGAAGAGAAGAAACAAGCAGGGCATTTGTAATGGCAGTAAGACCAAGAATGTCTCAACACGAAGGCAGAGATGCGGAAACAACAGGAATAAGCGAACAAATGGAGCCTGAAAAAGTAAAGAACATTGCTGTTGAAATGATAATAAGAAACCTAAACCAGGAAGGCTTCATCCAGATTGATAAAATAAAACTGGCATTGTCAACGCTGGAAAACAAATACAAAACAAAAATTGACTTTAAGGAAATAATGAAAAAACTCGCAAACGCTGGTTTTGAAGGAAACGAAGAAGGAATAGGAGTCAAAGGAGAAAAAAAACACAAGGAAAAAAAAGAAAATATTCAAGACAAAATAGAACAAATAGAAACCAAAGCAGAAAGTCTAGATAAACAACAAGAAGATAATAGGGCCGAAGAAAAAAATCTAGTAGAGAACAAAGGGATAGAATTAACAGAGCTTTTGACATTGCCAATAAGGATAAACAAAGAAGAAGCCAGCAGGGTGATTGATAAAGAAAGAAAAAAAGCTTTTTTGGGAATTTTCGGAAAAACAGAAAAAATAGAAAGCATTGAATTAAAGCACTACACGATATGGAAAGTTAGCGTTGATATAATAACAAGAAAAAGGGAATTCATTGCAAAGAACTTTTTTGTCAACTCGATGACTGGCGAACTTATCCACTATAAAGACGGGAATTTTTTGGAATCAAAAGGTTTGAAAATTCTTTCAAGCCTGACAAAAGAAGAAACTGCAACGGCGAAGGCTTTGCATAACAGAAACTTTTCAATACAGGCACTTGTAGAAGAAACAGGGATGGAAGAAGGAAGAATAGTAAGAATTTTGAAAAGGCTTTATTCTTTAGGCTTAATAAAAAAATCTGGAGAAGCTAAAGGAAAAGAATTATACACTTTAACAAACGTTGACTTGCCATTTTCAGAGAAGCATGAACTAATAGAATCGCTAGGCGAACTGCCTTTTGTAAAAGAAAACTCTATAAAAATAGAAAAAGAAAATTTTACTAAAGAGCAGGCTATGAAGGCAATCTCAAACCTTTTTCCAAACTCAATAATAAAAAAAGTCGAAAGCCTCTACAGGCCTTTCTGGATAGCAAAGTTAGAAGCAGAAGGACAAAAAAGGCAGGTAATACTTGACGCTGTAACAGGCAGAATAATTTGAAAAAAAAACACAAACAATAAGTAAGAAAAAGCAGACAAAAAACTGAGGAAAAATAAACAGGGCAAAGACCTGCAAACTAACAAAAAAAGCAGGAGAACAACAACAAAAACACGGCTGAAGACCAAAAAAAACACCAAAAGGCAAAAAAAACGACCAAACAAAAAACAAAAAGCAAGTGAACAATATGTCCTGAAAAAGATACAGAAAAAACTGAAAGAGATAATCAAAGCTAAAAAAAATAGAGTCAAGGTTTTTTGCTAATTTTGAAAAAGTCATTTTCTGAAAGAGTTTGGTAAAAGCCTTTCGCCCTTCATTATTATTGCTCCGCAATTTATGGAACAATTTATTCCGGTTTTGACTTCGTCAAAAACCAGTGCGCCCAACTTTTTTCTGCCTGAATCGATTTTTTTCCCTTCAATATTCACTTTAACATTTTTTGAGTCGTGCCTCAGATTTGCTATTTTGGTCCCTGCTCCGAAATTGCAATTTCTTCCTATTATACTGTCGCCAACATAAGAAAAGTGGGGTATTTTTGTGCCTGACATTATGACCGAATTTTTTATCTCGGAGGTTCCTATATGGCAGTTGTCTGCTATTATGGTGCCGGGCCTAAGATAAGCGTTAGGACCTATTATGCAACCTTTTCCTATATAAACAGGCCCTTCTATCCTTGTTCCGGATTTAATCACCGTTGATTCTGACAAAAAAGCAGGGCCTAATATTACTACGTTATTATCTACAGACCCTAAAAGTCGCCCTTTGATTGTTGATAAAGCTTTTTCTGATTTTTCCAAAAACAGCCAATACTCAAAAGGCCTATTGTTTGAAATCAAGCATTCTAATTCTGACAGAAGCCTAGACACTATTTTTTCATCAGTCATTTTAAACTGCCTTCCTTAAAGCACTTGCTAATTGTTCTGCAAAAATTTTTGCTTCTTTTTTGGACTTTGCTTCTACCATTATTCTTGCGACATTTTCCGTGCCACTGTACCTTGCCAAAACTCTGCCGTTTCCATGCAATTTTCTGTTTATTTCCTCAAGCTTTTTAGTGAAAACTGGCAAGTCGGCAAAATCAACTTTGTTCTTTACTTTTACATTCATAAGAACTTGCGGATAAAGTGGAAAAATCTCGGCTATGTCTCGTGACTTCATTTTTTTCAATTTAAGTATTTTCAGTAATTCTAAAGACGCAATAATCCCATCTCCTGTAGTGGTGTGTTTGCCTATTATTATATGCCCTGATTGTTCTCCGCCGAAACTCAAGCAGTTTTTTCTCATTTCATCTATTACATAACGATCACCTACTTTGGTCCTCAACAACTTTATTTTGTTTTTATTCAGAAATTTCTCTAAAGATGAGTTGCTCATTACAGTTGCAACCATGGTATTCTTATTAAGGCTTGAAGAAGCCTTCAAATCCAATGCAATCAAGCCTAAAACATGGTCGCCGTTTATTTGTTTGCCTCTTGAATCAACCGCAACCATGCGGTCCGCATCGCCATCAAAGGCTATTCCCAAATCTGCTTTTCTTGAGACAACTTCTTTTGAAAGTTTCTTTGTATCCAAGGCACCGCAATTAAGATTTATATTGTATCCGTTTGGACTACAATTAATAGCTACTACTTCAGCGCCTAACTCTTGTAATATTGAAGGCGCGATGTCATAAGCAGCACCGTTTGCACAATCCACTACTATCTTGAAACCTTCCAAAGACAGGTTGTCTATCCTTGCTTTAGCATATTCTATGTAACGCCCTTTTGCGTCTTGAATCCTGTAAGCCTTTCCAAGGGTTTCTGGAAAAGGCAAGAATTTTTCCATGAGAGCCTCTATTTCAGCTTCTTGCGAATCGTTCAGTTTATAGCCGCTTGAGTCAAAGACCTTTACGCCGTTGTCTTCGTAATGGTTATGAGAAGCTGAAACCATTATTCCGAAATCAGCATTGAACGACTTTATTAAGTGTGCAACTGCGGGAGTCGGCATCGGGCCTACTAAAAAAACATTAGCTCCTGCAGAGACCAAACCTGAGACCAAAGCGGTTTCAATCATATACCCTGAAACCCTTGT
>JBBISX010000037.1:1841-6764 GCA_037441005.1 Candidatus Iainarchaeum sp. | reverse complement strand
AATTCGGTTGGTGAAATGCAGGTGCCTTAAGTCTTTCTTGTTTTTTGAAGCCTGCGCCTAAAAAGTCATTTTTTTTGGTGTTTTGTTTTTGAATGCCTAATCTTTCAAGTCTTCTTAAGTTTCTCTTTTTCTTAGTTTTTCGGGCTTGGTTTGTGGCTTTAAGCTTTTGGGTTTTAAGCTCTTTATTGGCTGTTGCCTTAAGTAAGAATTTAAAAACTTTACTAACTATATTAAGTGTAAAAGTTAATGGGGGTGTTTTTTTTTTGAATAAAAGTTTGAAATACTTCGGTTTAGTCGCTTTTGCTTTGGCTCTTATCGTGCCTTCAGCATTAAGCGTAACCATAGATCAAATAACCATTGACAATAAATTAGGCTGGCTCGGAATGGGCAACATTCAAAGAGCTGATTCAAATGCATTCATTGGCCATTTGTTTTTCGCCAAGGACAACATGACTCTATTTTTGCCTTCCAAACAGGCTCAGTTGACTCCTATAGGCTCGAATTTTTTGCGATATAGTGCTACTTACGACGACGCTGTATTAACAATAGATTCAAATTCAGCCAATGATTGCAACGCATTAGTAAACTTCCATGGTACAGCAAGTTATGTGAGCTTGCCGAATAAGTCGGACAAGTTCATAGTGTTCATGGGCGTTCTCAGCGTCAAGCCTTTGAATTGCAGCGTTGCGCCTTTCTATTTAGTAATAACTGGAAAAGGCACGAGCTATTCGTCTTAAATTTTTTTACCTTTGCGGGCTTAGGCCCGTAAGGTCTACTTTTTCTTTTTTTGAAAGGCCAAGACTGAAAGTCTTTAAGTCTTCTTGAGCCTTTATTTTGGGTTTTCTTGCTTGGCTTTTATAAGAGCCTTGCTTGCACGATTTCAATAATCTTAAATTTTGTTTTTTCTTTGGTTTTTTCATGCGCCAAGCTTTGCTGTTTGAACAAAAAGGCAACACCTTGAAATGCACGGCTTGCAAACAATACTGCTTAATATCAGAATCCCAAACAGGCATTTGCGGGGTAAGAAAAAACATTAACAATAAACTTTATTTGCTAGTGTACGGAAAAGCTTCTGCTGTAAACATTGACCCTGTTGAGAAAAAACCTCTTTTTCATTTCTTGCCAGGCTCTGAGATCTTTTCTTTAGGAACTTTAGGCTGCAACTTTGCTTGCAGTTTTTGCCAGAACTATGACATCTCTCAAGCCACGAGGGAATTAAAACTCAAGTTTTTGGATAACAAAGAACAAAACCTGAGGCTTTCCAAATTAACAGAGTACGGGCAAAGCCTCGAACCTGAAACAATAGTAGAATACTGCCTTGAAAACTCTATTCCTTCGATAGCTTTTACTTACAACGAGCCCGCGATTTTTTTTGAATACGCTTTTGATACTGCAAAACTGGCAAAAAAACACGGCATTAAATCTGTTTTTGTTTCTAATGGCTATGAATCAGACGAAGCCCTGCTTAAAATAAGAAAATTCCTTGACGCAATAAACATTGACCTAAAGGCTTTCTCTAACGATTTTTACCTTAAGACCTGCAGAGCTAGGCTAGAGCCTGTGCTTGACACCATAAAAAAAGTCCACAGCCTTGGCATTTGGCTTGAAATAACAACCTTAGTAATACCCGGGAAAAACGACTCAAGAGAAGAACTAAAGAGCATTTCAGAGTTCATTGCAGGCATAGACAAAAATATTCCTTGGCATTTAACAAGATTCCATCCTGATTATAAGATGCTTGACACCCAAGAAACCCCTTTAGAAACCTTGGAATTAGGCTACAAAATAGGAAAAGAAGCAGGCTTGAACTATGTTTATTTGGGAAACATTGCTTCTGAACACGAAAGCACTTGCTGCCCTTCCTGCAACAAACTACTCATAAAAAGAAACGGGTATAATGTAAAGGTCTTGTTGAAAAACGGAAAATGCTCTTGCGGAACTAAAATCCCGGGTGTTTGGAACTAAAAAAACTTGCTTGTGCAAATAATGACTCTGGTTGTAAATTCGGTTGATGAAACCCAGCGCCTGAAAACAGACAGAAAAATCAGAGACAAAAAACTAACTAATTGCCTGAAAGTCAAGACCTTTAAGAAACAGCCAAAAAATCCACGACAAAGACCTGAACTATTAAAAGCTTCATTTTCTGAATTGCCTACCTATACTAACCAAAAGAAAATACGCGCTATGGCATTTTTTACGCGAAAATACAATGGCTAGTATTCAACACCTTTGTCAGCGCTTGCCCATATGTAAAGCGAAGCTATTGTCCTGTAAGGCTCCCATTTTTTTGCTATTTTGATTATTTGCTCTTCGCTCGGTTTTTCTTTTAAGCCGTAGTTTTTCTGCAGCGCCTTGATAAACCCAAGGTCAGTGACAGGCAGGACATTTTGCCTTCCAAGGGAAAATATGAGAAACATTTGCGCTGTCCAAGCTCCTATGCCTTTCAAAGAAGTCAAATAACTTATTATTTCTTCATCGCTCATTTTTTCCACGCGCTCTTTTGTAATAGCTCCTTCAAGAAAACTTTTCGCTATTCCTTGTATGTATTCAGCCTTTCGCGCTGAAAGCCCGGCGTTGATAAGCTTCTCTTTTTTTATAGCCAAGGTATTTTCAGGCTTAACCTCGTTTTCGTGCATTTCCTTGAAACGCTTGAATATGCCGGAAGCAGCCTTCATTGACAACTGCTGAAAAATTATTGCTTGGCAAAGGCTCTCGTAATAATTTTCCTTTTTGTTTAACCTTACAGGACCTATTGCCTGGATAAGTCTTGCCATTACCTCGTCCTGCCTTTTCAAATGCTCTATTGCCTTGTGCATAAAAAACACTAAACCAAGAGAATTTTTTTAATTGTTTATCTACAATAGTAGAAATTTTTTGAAAGGTCTGGCTAGTCTTTATAAGCTTTTTTAGAGCCGTTGGTTTTTCTAATTTGTCAATTTTTTGTTTTTTGCCGTTAGTGGCTTTGTTATCTTTCTAGTTTTTTGTTGATTTTGTTATTTATTTTTTTGGCAAGATTAGAACTTTTTCATGAAATTTTGTGCTTTTACAATTTCTACAGGGCCAGGTGTTGGAAAATAATTCAAAATTCGAAAACCTCTGGGTCGTCTTTTCATTTGGGTTTTATGCTATTAAGTTTTTAAGTTATGGAATTTTTCAGCTTTTTCAGGTTTATTTTACTTTTTTCAGCACATTTGAGAGGGATTCTTTGTAGTGCATTGACTTTATTGCTTTTGCGATTAGTTTTGCTACTGATATTACTTTGATTTTTTGGGACTTTGTTTTTACGGGCAGGCTGTTTGTTACTATGACTTCTTTTATTCTGCTTTGTTCTATTTTTTCTATTGCGTTGTTTGCGAATACGCCGTGGGAGGCCATTACATAGACTTCTTTTGCTCCTTTTTTTAGCAGTGCTTCTGTTGCGTTTACTATTGTTCCGCCTGTGTTTATTTCATCATCAACTATTATGCATGTCTTGTCTTTGACTTCGCCTATTATGTTCATTACTTCGCTTTCGTTTGGCTTTGGTCTTCTTTTGTCCACTATCGCCATTTCGCAATCTAATAATTTTGCGAATGCTATTGCTCTTTTTGAGCTTCCTACATCAGGGCCTACTGCTATTATGTTTTGTAGTTTCTTTTTTTCTATGTAGGCTGTTAGGACTCTCGCGGCGTATAGGAAGTCTGCTCTTATGTCAAAAAAGCCTTGTATTTGGTCCGCGTGCAGGTCCATTGTTAGTATTGCGTCTGCGCCTGCTGAGTATATTAGTTTCGCAACAAGTTTTGCTGTTATTGGCTCTCTGTCGTTTGCTTTTCTGTCTTGTTTTGCGTAGCCATAGTATGGTATTACGCAGGTTATGCGTTCTGCCGCTGCTCTTTTTGCAGCGTCTATCATTATGAGCAGTTCCATTATGTTGTCGTTTTGCGGCGGCCCGGTGCTTTGTATTATGTAAATGTCCTTTCCTCTTACGCTTTCAAGATAATTTGCGTACATTTCTCCGTCAGCGAACCTTTTCAGTTCTATTTTTCCTAGTTTAACTCCTAAGTTCTCTGCTATTTCTTTTGCTAGCTTCGGGTTTCCGTTGCCTGAAAATAAGGCTATGCTTTTTTCCATAATGTTAATATGCTCTGGTTATTTTTAAATAGCTTGCATTTGGTCGTGGTGCGGTGTCTTTGGTCTGTATTAAGTTGGCAAATTCAAGCCTGAAATTCGCGATAATGCTTTGATAATTGCTTAAGACTGAAGATGGCTCAGGGTTTTTCAGTCTTGGGCGTTTTTCGTTGGATTTTTTGGTTTTCAGGTTTTGTGTGAGGGCTTTTTTGTGCATTTGTTCAATGTTTAATATAAATTCTTGCATAGTTGCTTTAGTGAGGTGGTTGTTTTGAGGGTTGGTGTTTTGAAGGAGATTAAGGATAACGAGTTTCGTGTTGCTCTTGTCCCTGATGGCGTTAGGGCTTTGGTTGGCGTTGGTGCCGAGGTTTTTGTTGAATCCAACGCTGGTTCAGGCGTTGGTTTTTCCGATTCTGATTATGCGAATGCAGGGGCTGTTATTGCTGATGTTAGTGAAATTTTGGATAAGTGCGAGTTGATTTTGAAGATAAAGGAGCCTATTAAGCACGAGCTTTCTTATTTTGATTCAAGGCATACTGTTTTCACTTATTTTCATTTTGCTTCTGACAAGGCTCTCACTGAAGCCATGTTGAGTTCTGGTGCTAATTGTATTGCTTATGAAACCGTGAGTGATGATAATGGCAATACTTCTTTGCTTGCTCCTATGAGCGAGGTTGCTGGGAGGATGGCTCCTCATATAGGCGCTTATTACCTTGCAAAGCCTAACAATGGCTCTGGCGTTTTGTTGCAGGGAATAAGAGGCGTTGAACCGGGAAAGGTCGTGATTTCCCAGGGGAAGCAGGATGTAACCCTTGC
>JBBISX010000037.1:0-1831 GCA_037441005.1 Candidatus Iainarchaeum sp. | reverse complement strand
GGAAAGGTCGTGATTTTAGGAGGTGGCT
The DNA here is from genome assembly GCA_037441005.1 of Candidatus Iainarchaeum sp. Taxonomy (GTDB): domain Archaea; phylum Iainarchaeota; class Iainarchaeia; order Iainarchaeales; family Iainarchaeaceae; genus CABMIU01. The sequence continues at coordinate 1,803 of JBBISX010000037.1, read as the reverse complement.
TTGCAGGCAGGAACGCTGCTGAAGTTGCCTTGGGAATGGGTGCTGAAGTTACTATTATACAGAGGCTCGGCAGGACTTTTTCAGAGCTTCAAAGGCTTTTTCCTAAAGCAAAGGTTGTTGAAAGTACTGCTGAAAACATTGAAAAGCATGTGGTTGAGGCAGATTTGGTGATAGGCGCGGTTTATATTATTGGGGAGCGCGCTCCTAAGTTAATTTCAAAAGATTTGGTTTCAAGGATGAAGGAAGGTTCTGTTATTGTTGACATATCAATAGATCAAGGCGGTTGTTGTGAGACTTCAAGGCCTACTTCCCATTCTGAACCTGTTTACAAGGTTTTTGGAGTAACCCATTATTGTGTTGCTAACATGCCCGGTGCTTTTCCTAGAACAAGCACTTTTGGGATAACCAACGCTACTTTGCCTTTTGTGTTAAAGCTTGCGAGATTGGGTATTAGACAGGCTCTGCTTTCTGACAAGCACCTTTTGAACGGCGTTAACATTTGGCAGGGAAAGTTGGTTAATGAAGGGGTTGCCAAAGCTCATTCTTTGCCTTTGTCAAAGCTTGAACTTGGTTAGGTAAGTTTAAATTTTTTTATAATGTGTTTATATTGAGGAGCGGGGCGACAGGCTGTCGGTGCTTTGAGTGCTGAGGAAAGTCCGCCCACACGAAAAACTCCTGCTTTGGCAGGGCATCGAGAGATGGCCAAGGGAAACAGAAACGATACCGGGTTTTTACCCGGATGAAACGAGCCCTTGTGTGTGCAACTCCTTTTGGAGGCTTAGTCGAATGCCTGTGCGCGTTTAGGCTTTTTGCCAGAAACCCTTTTTTTAATGGGTTTTGCTTTTTTTAGGCTTTCTGCCTTAGAGAAGCAACGCAGAACAGAAGGCGGCTTATGCCCTGCACCTCTTTTTGTTGGCTATGCATGAGAATGCTCCTCCTGCTTTGTTAGGCGTATTTTTTCTTTGCTTTTTCTGGCCTTTTTTTATTTTGGTTTTTTTGTTGAGCTTTTAGTCGTTTTTGTTTTGGTTTTTTTGGTAGTTTTTGTTTTTGTCAGGTTGTTTTTGTTTGGGTTTTCTAGTTTTAGTTTTTTTTTGAATTTTTTGATTTTTTGCTTTGTGTGTTTTGCTTGGCTTGTATTTTTTATTTGAGTTATTTTTTGAAGTTTTCCAGTTCTTGCAGGAATCTTTTTATTGTTCTGGGCAAATGTTCTGGTTGTGTTGAGAATGTTTTTGCTGTCATTTCAAGGAGTTTTTCAGCTTTGCCTTCCATTTCCTTTGTTTCTTTGAGCTCTATCTCTGCTTTAATTCCTTTTGCTTTTGCTTTTTTTGCTTCTTTCCATTTTTTGAAAAGTTCTTCTGCTCTCGCAGGAACTTGGCTTGGCTTTATTTTCAGTATTTCAGCGATTTCTGATAGAATTTTTTCTGCTTTTTCTTCTTAGTTTATTCTTATTATTCCGTCTTGCACTTTAACAGAGTTGAGTATTTTGATTTTTTCTAGTTCTGAAAGGTAGTTTGCGTGAGTGCCGCCGCATGCTTCTACATCCTTGTCTATTGAAACTATCCTTAGGTTTCTTCCGGGTATGAAACCGCCTTGGTATATGTGCATTCCGTATTTGTCTTCTGCTTCTTCTCTTGGCATTATTTCTTTTTTTACCGGCAGGTTTCTTTTTATTTTTTGGTTGCAGCAGTTTTCTATTTTTTGCAGTTGCTCTTGGCTTAATTGTTCGTAGTGTGTTATGTCAAGCCTTCCTTTTTCCAGGGTTTTTGCTGCTCCAGCTTGCCATACGTGTGGCCCTAAAACTTC
>JBBISX010000036.1:0-6818 GCA_037441005.1 Candidatus Iainarchaeum sp. | reverse complement strand
TTGTACAGGTTTCCTTTTTCCCTTGATTCACAATTGATTAATGCCAGGCAACTCTATGGAAAGGAGCTTTCTTATAATAACTACCTTGACTTGGATGCGGCTTTGCAAATAGTCAGGGAGTTCCAAGAGCCTTGTGCTGCGATAGTAAAGCACGGAAATCCTTGCGGCGTTGCTTTGGGCGATTCTATAATCTCTGCTTTTTCTTCAGCTTATAATTCTGATCCTTTGAGTGCTTTCGGCGGTATAATTGCTTTGAATAAGGAATGTGATGAGTCTTGTGCCGAGCAAATAGTTTCTTTTTTCAACGAAGCAGTTTTGGCTCCTTCTTATACTGAAGGAGCTTTCGGAATCCTTAGCAGGAAAAATAATCTTCGTGTTTTGCAACTTAATTTTACCGCCAAATCTGATGATTTTGATTTTAGGCAGATAGACGGCGGGATGCTTTGCCAAGAAAAAGATAATATTGGAAAAGTATCTTTGGAGCTTAAGACTTCAAGGCACGCAGAAGCTAAGGCTTTGGCTGATTTGGAGTTTGCTTGGCGCGTGGTCAAGAATGTCAAGAGCAATGCCATAGTTATTGCAAAAGGATTGGCTACTATAGGCATAGGCGGAGGTCTTTCTTCAAGAGTTGATGCAGTGGAGCTTGCGGTGAAAAAGGCAGGATTGAGGTGCAACGGCGCGGTTCTTGCTTCTGACGCTTTTTTTCCTTTTAAGGACAGTATAATCGTTGCTTCTGACATGGGCATAATAGCGATAGTTGAGCCTGGCGGAAGTGTCAATGACCAGCAGGTAATTGATGAGGCAGAGAAAAGAAAAATCGCGCTTTATTTTACCGGCGAGAGACATTTCAAGCATTAAAATTTTTGTTTTGAAAAACTTAAGACTTTTAAGTCTTAAGCCATTTAGTGGCTGGATTATCTTAAGCCGCTTAAGTTGTAAGATTTTGTTGTTATAAAACTTTATTGTGGTTTTTGGACTATGGGTTGTTTGATGATATGAATAGTTCAACAAGCCGTAAAGGTCATTGTAACCTTTGTTCCAGCTTCAATAGGTTTAAAATAGTCTTGCTGTTTTATCAATTTGGTTTTTATGTCTGGCGTAGTTATCGTGGGTTCCCAATTTGGTGATGAGGGCAAGGGAAAAGTCACTGATTTTTATGCTGGCAAGGCTGATTGCGTGATTAGGTATCAGGGCGGAAACAATGCAGGGCATACTGTGGTAGTTGGCGACAAGGTGCTCAAGTTTCATTTGTTGCCGAGTGGGGCAATGCAGAACAAGAGGATTTTGATAGGCCCTGGAGTTGTATTGGACCCGAAAGTGTTGAAAGAAGAACTGAAAAAATTGGATGAGTTAAAGGTGAATGCTAATCTTGGCATTGACCCAAGAGTTCATATCATAATGCCTTGGCATAACTTGCTTGATGAAGGCAGGGAAGAGTCAAGGAGCAGAATGAAAATAGGGACTACTAAGCGGGGCATAGGGCCTTGCTATGCTGATAAGGCTGAAAGGCTTGGTATAAGGTTTGAGGAATTAGTTGACGAGACGAGGCTTTCAGAGCGTGTTCGTGAAGTGTTTCCTATTAAGAAATCCATTCTTGAAAAGGCATATGGCATAAAAGTCCCGTTTAGTGAAGAAAGCGTGATAGAGCAATACTCTGCTCTTGGAAAGGAACTCAAAGGGTTTTTGTGCGATGTAAGCCTTGAAGTATTTGAAATGCTTGAAAGAAAAAAATCAGTTATTTTTGAAGGTGCTCAAGGTACTTTTTTGGATAACGACTTTGGTACTTATCCTTTTGTGACAAGTTCTCATCCGATATCAAGCGGTGCGCCTGTGGGAGCAGGAATTCCTTTTTCAAAAATCACTAAAGTAATAGGGGTTGTAAAGGCTTATACTACTAGGGTTGGTTTTGGGCCTTTCATTACCGAACTCAACGACAGCATAGGGGATTATTTGGTAAGCAATGGAAACGAATATGGCACGACAACAGGCAGAAAAAGAAGAGTGGGTTGGCTTGACCTTCCTATGCTTAGGACCTCAGCGAGACTCAATGGCTTTACCGAGTTGGCTATAACCAAATTGGATGTTTTGAGCGGACTCAAGACAATAAGGGTATGCACTAACTACAAAATAGGCGATAAAAAAATAGAGTATTTCCCTTACAGCAACAAAGGCATAGAAAATGCAGAGCCTGTTTATCTGGACTTTCCCGGCTTTTCTGTGTCAGGAAAGGAAAAAAACTACAAGGATTTAGACAAAAACGCGCAGGCTTACCTTGAATTCATAGAAAAAGAGTTAAAAGTCCCGATTACTTTTATTTCAATGGGCGCTGAAAGAGACAAAACAATAATCAGATAGTTTGCTGTAAAAATCAAAAGTTTGTCTGTGTAAGTTTCCTTTTTAAAAAATTTGCAGTAAATTTTTTAGGTGAGATTTTGGCTGATGTGTTCGCTGTTTTTGGGTCGGAAGAAGAAAAAAGTATTTACGAGGCTTTCAACGAAAAGATGAAAAAAGGCGGAATTTCCTTGGAATTGAGGATTTTGAGTGCTTACAATACTCCTAAAGAGTTGGAGTATGAAATTAATGACAGCAACGCCGAGATTTTTGTGGCAGGCTCTGGGCTTTCAGGATCTTTGCCTGGCTTTGTTGCTGCTAAAAAGATAAAACCAGTGGTAGGCTTGCCTTTGAATGGGAATTTTTCAGGTCTTTTGTATTTTCTTTCCTGTTTGCAAATGCCTTCTGGCGTTCCTGTCTTGACCGTAGGTGTTGACAAAATTGACAAGGTTGTCAGTTTGTGCGGAAATTTTTTGCACGGCTTTTCTGAAATAGTTGTTTTAAAGAAATCTTCCGGCTTGGAAAAAAAGTATTATGAAAAATGCAAAAGCTTTTTGGCTTTGAACAAGGTGCCTTTCTCAGAAACCAATAACGTTGGCATGTTAGACCATTCCAAGGTTTTCATAGATTTTGTACCTATTGGAAAAAAGCAAAAGGAAACAGGCAATATCATAGTTTCTTGCCCTGTTTCTGAAAATACGAAAAAGGCGGATGCAATAAAGCTTTTTGATTCAATGCAAAATTCTTTTTGTGTTGGGGTTAATGACCATGTCAACGCGTGCCTTGCAGCAATACAATTAATCAATTTGAAAGGCAATTATTCTGAATTATTGTTAAAGCTGAGGAAAGAAGAGGCTGAAAAAACGATAAACAGCAACAAGTATTCTTCTCTCATTTCAAGGTCTGCAGAATAAATTTTTTTGTCATGGAATAAAAAATAGGGAAGTTGCAGGTCTTTGATGTGCTTTAGTAGTAAGGCCTAAAGCCATTGAGCCTTCTTGGTTTTTCACTATTATTGATTTTTTTCTGTTTTCTTGTTTTTTTCCTTGGCTTTTAACAAACGAATAACAGAACCTAATCATTAAAGTCTTTGCTGTGGATTTTCTGGCTTTTCTTCAGTATTAAAGTTTTGTTTTTAAATCAATGTTACTTATTTTTTTAGGTGATTTCATGGGGTCTGTAAAGAACTTGATTGTCAAGAAAGAGCCAACAGAAGACAAGATGGGCATAGGGGTATTTGAGTTCACTGATGATTACAGCGTTTTTGATTATGGAAAAATGCCTGATAAGATACCGCATAAAGGAGAGGCTTTGTGCAGGCAATCGGCTTATAATTTCAAGGAGGTTGAAGCTCGCTTTGGGATAAAAACTCATTTCAGAAAATTGGTTTCCAGCAACAAGCTTGAGGTTGACCTGGTCAGAGTGCTTAATCCTTCGGTGCATAAGCTTTATGAAGAAACTACGAATTATTTGGTTCCGCTTGAAATAATTTTCAGGAACGCCTTGCCTGAAGGAAGCTCTGTTTTCAAGAGGCTTCAAAACGGAGACCTGACTATAGAAGACCTAGGCCTTAACGAAGAACCAAAGCCTGGGCAGAAACTTGAAAAAGCTTTTTTGGATGTGAGCACAAAACTGGAACTTACGGACAGGTATCTTTCTTGGGACGAAGCTATTGAGCTTTCTAAGATTAGCGAGGACCAAATGTACGAAATAAAGGAGATGGCGTTAAACATTAACGATTTCATAACAGAAAAAGCCAGTTCAATCGGTCTTGAACACGCTGACGGCAAGGTTGAATTTGCAATTACTCCAAAGAATGAAGTCATGGTAGTTGATGTTTTTGGAACACTAGATGAAAACAGGTTTTTATGGAGCGGCAGACATGTGAGCAAGCAGGTTTGTAGGGATTATTACAAAAGCCTTGAATGGTATAAGCAGCTTGAAGAGGCAAAGGCGAAAAAGCTTGAAAAGGGTATTTGGCCACAGCCGCCGAAATTGCCAGAGGAACTTGTCAGAATAGTCTCAAACATGTACATGAGCGTTTGCAACGAATGGACGGGTGAAAAGCATTTTAAAGCGCCAAAGCTTGAAGAAGTAATGAATGACTATGGTTATTTCCTTGAAAAAAATTCGCAAAAGTGATTTTTTTGAGCAATGTGTTGGAAGAATTAGTCGAAGCCGCAAAAAGTCGTAAAATAATAGATGAAACTTTTATTATGTATTGCATAAGCAATTTAGTATGGGCTGATCCCAGAGCTTATTATGAGCACGTGGCTAAAAAGTATTTATTGAAAATTTTAGAAATGGCTGGAAAAAAGTATCAAAATCATTATTTTGACAACTTATTTAAAGAAGCATATTCAAAAAATTGCATTATATTCCAAAATGAAAGTGAAATATTAGATTTGATGGAAAAATTCAAAAGGCATGTTGATGAGCAAGGAAGGTTAGAAGGGGAAGTTAAAAATAAAATCTATCCGAGTTTGCTAATAAATTCTTTGATTGTTTTTTATTTAAAAGATTTGAACAAAAAAAACAACTTTTTTTTAAGTTCATCTAATAAAATTCCAAACGGAATTTCGACTGAAATCTCTGAGAAAATTTACACTGTTTTAAGAAAAGGCGGATTCAAATCTTACTTTGAGACTTTAAGGCGTTTTACTTCAAGATTTTTAGCAACTGCATTAGGAATGAGAATAGCCAGGGGTGGTAAAAGAGAAGTTCCAATAAAACCTAAAAAAACTAGAAGACCTAGAACGCCTGATCCTTTACGTCACATGTTTAGAAGAAAGCCACGAAAATGACAAAGACTAAAAAATTGTTGTAAAGTACACGGCAGCCGTGAAGACTGAAAAATAAAAAAATTTGAAAGGAAAACTTAAGGGTCTTAGGTCATCTTCTGAAAAGGTTTTGTCTGTCATTAACTAAAAGGCTGAAAAACTGAATGACCTTAAAGCCATGTAATGAAAAAACTTTGTTCTCGTTATTTTGAAATACAGAATGGCCTTAAGCCATTTTATGAAAAATCTTGGTTATTGTTTATTTTGAATGGCTTTAAATCGTCACAGGCCTTCGTCGTTGGGTTAATTGTAAAGCGCATGATGATTGAAAAAATAAAAAACTAAAGTCTTAAGCATTAGAGCTTTTGCCTTAGCTTCATTTATTTTTCCCAATTTGAATAGGGTTATTGCTATTTTAGCCAAGTGACTTTTTAAATAACCTAAATGTTTTTTAATTGAACCTGGTTTTTTTATTTTGGTGTTTTTGCTTTGGTTGGAAAAGCTTTGAAGGAATCGGATAAAACTGTCTTTGATTTGATTAATTCTGAAGCTGAGAGGCAGGAGAACGGCCTTGAAATGATTCCTTCTGAAAATAATTGTAGCGTTGCTGTCAGAGAAGCATTGGGCTCTGTTTTTACTGACAAGTATTCTGAGGGTTATGTTGGCAAAAGGTATTACGGCGGCCAAGAATTTGTTGACAAGGTTGAAGCTTTGGCTATTGAGAGAGCAAAGAGGCTTTTTGGCGTTGAGCATGTTAATGTTCAGCCCTATTCTGGTAGCCCTGCCAATCATGCTGTTTATTTTGCTTTGCTTAACCCCGGTGATGTGGTGCTGGGGCAAAGCCTTACTGCCGGCGGTCATTTGACACATGGCTGGAGTGTGAATTTTTCCGGCAAGATATATAAGAGTGTTCAGTATAATGTTCTGCCGAATGGTTACCTTGACCTTGAAAATGTCAGAAAGCTTGCTTTGGAGCACAAGCCTAAACTTATGTGGGTCGGTGCTACTGCTTATCCAAGGGCTTTGCCGTTCAAGGAGTTTGGTAAAATTGCTGATGGGTGTTATTTGGCTGCTGACATTTCTCATATTTCAGGATTAGTGGCTGGCGGGGCGCATGAGAGTCCTGTGCCTTATGTTCATATAGTAACTACGACTACGCATAAGACTTTGAGAGGACCAAGGGGTGCAATGGTAATGGTAACAAAAAAGGGGGTTGAAAAGGACCCTGAACTGCCTTCTAAAATTGACAAGGCTGTTTTTCCGGGTTTGCAAGGGGGCCCTCACGACCATCAAACAGCTGCTATTGCCGTGGCTTTGGGCGAGGCTTTAAAATCCGAATTCAAAGGGTATGCTTTGCAGATTGTAAGAAACTCAAGGGCCTTGGCAGAGTCTCTCTTGAAAAATGGTTTAAAGCTTGTCACTGGAGGCTCTGACAACCATTTGCTTCTTGTTGACTTAACTGCTTTTGGCAAAGGAAAAGGTTATTATGCCCAATTAGGGCTTGAGAGGGCAGGGATAACGGTCAACAAAAACACTATTCCTTTTGACCCGAGTAGTCCTTTTTATCCTAGCGGCATAAGGCTTGGCACTCCTGCTATTACCACGAGAGGCATGAAAGAAAAAGAGATGGAAAAAATCGGAGAACTGATAGCAAAAACAGTTAAAGTTTCGTGCTCTTTTGACTTTCCAGAGGATAAGGCCTTGAGA
>JBBISX010000035.1:0-6844 GCA_037441005.1 Candidatus Iainarchaeum sp. | reverse complement strand
TTTATCAAGAGTCGCAAGCAACAAGCTTGATTTGGTGGTGCTTTCGGTTGGCGAAGACTGCCACATAGCATCGCTTTTTCCTAAAAGCACGGAGTTGAAGTCTGAAAAAGAAGGGTATTTGTTTGTCAAGGATTCGCCTAAACCGCCAAAGGAAAGAATAACTTTGGCGCCTAAGACGATAGAAAAAGCAAGTAATGTTATTTTGCTTTTCGGCTCTGAAGAAAAAAAAGCGGCTTTTGAAAAATTTTTGTCAAAAAAGTCTTCTTTTGAGGATTGCCCTGCAAAGTTATGCGAGAAGGCTAATAATCTTTATGTATTAACTTCATTCAAGTGGGAGCATGGTTGACGATTTTTTAATAGTCATAATGGGCGCTACCGGAGACCTTTCTTTGAAAAAATTGTTTCCAGCTATTTATGGGCTTTTAAGGCTTAATAAGATAGGGGGAAACTTTGGAATAATAGCTGTTGCCAGAAAGCCTTATACTCAAGACGAGTTTTTTGATTTGGCGAAAGTTAACATAAAGACAAGCAACAATAGTTTGCTTGAGTTTTTGAAAAGCAAGGTGTATTATTTCTCAATGGACTTCAACGACAAAAACGCTTATGAAAAGTTGAGGAAAGTCATACTTGAAAAGGAAAGCGAAAACAACACAAAAGGCAATAGGCTTTTTTACCTTGCTACTTTGCCTGAGCATTTTTCTTCCATAGTCAAAAACCTCAAGGCTAATTCCCTCACTGACCAGAATAAAGGCTGGTGCCGTGTTGTCTTTGAAAAGCCTTTTGGAGAAGACGAGAAGACTGCAATGGAGCTTAACCGCGAAATTTCAAAGGCTTTTGACGAAAAGCAGATTTTCAGGATAGACCATTATTTGGGCAAGGAGCTCGTGAAGAGCCTTGTTGTTTTGAGAAGCGCAAACGTTTTTTTTGGCACTCTCTGGAGCTCAAAGCATGTTGATCATGTTCAAATAAATCTTTTAGAGGACTTTGGAATAGGAAAAAGAGGAAACTACTATGACAAGTATGGTGCTTTAAAGGACGTCTTTCAAAACCATGTCTTGCAATTACTTTCCTTAGTTTCAATGGAGCTTCCTCAAAACATGGATGCTAAGTGCATTCGCGATGAAAAGGTCAAGGCTTTGAAAAAAGTCGCAGTGGAAAAAGAAGATGTTGTCTTGGGGCAGTATAAGGGATATTGTTCAGAAGAAGGAGTAAGAAAAGACTCTAAAACAGAGACTTTTTTTGCGGCAAGGCTTTTCGTGAAAAACAATACATGGCATGGAACGCCTTTTTATGTGAGGTCCGGCAAAAACCTGAAGCATAAGTTTTCTTCCATATACATTCAATTCAAAAATTCTGAAAAAAATTTTTTAGAAAGCGAAATAAAGCCGAATTATCTTTTGATACAGATTCAGCCTGAATCAGGCATACTTTTGTGCATTAACACGAGGTCTCCTCATGACAAGAATTCGATAAGCCAAGTAAAAATGACTTTTTGTCACGAGTGCACTTATGGCCCTAATACTCTCGAAGCGTATGAAAGCCTCATAAAAGACTGCTTGGAAGGAGACCAAAGCGCTTTTATAAGGCAAGACGAAGTGGAAGCTTCTTGGAAAATAGTAGATAAGATAAAGGAAATGAAGCTACCTGTTCATGAATACGATAAAAACACTTTTGGGCCAAGGCAGGCTGATGAACTGATAAGGAAAGATAAAAGAGAATGGTTTAACAGGATAGAGAGCGTAATACAAAACATAAACTTTTAATTAGCATTCAGGCACTATGCTAAAAGTGATGTTATGAGACTTGGCTTTATAGGTTTGGGAAAAATGGGTTCCAGAATGGCTTCAAGGCTTATTGAAAAGGGATTTGAAGTAGTTGTTTATGCAAGGAACAAAGAAGCGGTGCGGGAACTTGCGGAAAAGGGCGCAATGCCGTCAGAAAACTACAGTGACTTTTGTTCCAAATTGCCTCAAAAAAAAGTAGTTATAATGATGGTTACTCATGGAAAACCAGTGGACGAAGTGATATCCAACCTTGTTCCTTTTATGAAGCAAGGGGACATAATAGTTGACGCCGGAAATTCTTTTTATGAAGACAGTATAAAAAGGGCAAAAGGCCTTGAAAAGAAAGGAATAATACTAATGGACGTCGGGACTTCAGGCGGGCTTCAAGGGGCAAGGGAAGGCGCTTCTTTGATGATAGGCGGCAAAGAAGAAGCTTTCAAATACCTTGAGCCTGTTTTCATGGCTTTGGCTGTAAAAGACGGCTATGCTTACCTTGGCCCTTCAGGCGCTGGCCATTTCGCAAAAATGGTTCACAACGGCATAGAGTACTGCTTCCTTCAGGCTTTGGGCGAAGGGTATGAGCTTTTGAAGAAAAGCAAATTTGATTACGATTTGAGAAAAGTGACTTTGACCTATAAGAACGGTTCAGTCATAAGGTCTTGGCTTGTTGATTTGCTCTACAATTCGCTGAAAAATGACCATGAATTAATGGCTTTTGATGGGAAAATAGGCGGCGGCGAAACTGGAGAATGGACTTTGAAAACAGCAAAAAAACACGGAGTAAGCCTACCTTCGCTCAAAGTAGCCATGAAAGAAAGGAAAAAATCCCTCAAAAAGCAATCCTTTTCTTCAAAAGTAGTTTCTGCGCTAAGGCATGGTTTTGGGGGGCACGAAGAGCCAAAGTGAGTTTTTTAAGTTCTGATTTCGTGATTTTTTCAAGGGGGCATAGCATAACCAGGTAGTGCAACCGGCTCCAGACCGGTTGATCAGGGTTCAAATCCCTGTGCCCCCACTAATGAATCACATAAAAGAAAAAGCGCTTGAAATAATAGCGAAAATACCAAAATGCAGGATTTCAACCTATAAGGAAATAGCCATAGCTTTAGGAAACAAAAACTTGGCAAGGGCCGTTGGAAACGCGTGTAACTCAAACAAATTTCTTATAGCAATACCTTGCCACAGAGTAATAAAGTCTGACGGAAAAGTAGGCGGTTACAGGCTTGGAGAAAGGAAAAAAATTTTTTTGCTGGAGCTTGAGGGACACAAAATTAAAAAAGGCAAAATCCAAGACTATGAAAACAAGCTTGTAAAGTTTTCTAAAAAACCTGAAAATGCCGGAGGCAAAAGAACAGCAAAAAACTCGAAAAAGGCAAAATCAAGCAACAAAAAAAAACAAAAAAACGCTAAAGACTCAAAAAGGCTCAAAACAAAAGACAACAAACAAAAAAAGACAACGAAAACCAAAAACCAAAAAAAACAAAAAAACGAACAAGACAAAAAACAACAAACAAAAACAACCTTGACAAACCACTTAAAAACAAAACACAAAACAGACTGAAAGCACCTGCTTTAGATTTGCCAAATGACTTTATAGTCAGAACCTTGAAAAAAATGCCACAACCATTATAAATGTTTTGAAGTCTATTGTTTTTTTTAGATGAAAAAAATAAGCTGTTGCATTTTCTTATTTTATCTGCTTTCCCTTATTTTTGTTTTTTCTTGTTTTGCGGGTGGTTTTGAGTGAAAGCTAGGCTAGTGCTTGAGAACGGAATGGAATTTGACGGCTGGTCTTTTGGCTATGAAAAATCTGTCTCAGGGGAAGTTGTTTTTAATACCGGCATGGTTGGTTATAATGAAAGTCTCACTGACCCGAGTTATGAGGGGCAGATACTTTGCCTTACTTATCCTCTTGTAGGCAATTACGGGGTGCCTGAGAAAATAGTTGAAAATGGCTTGATAAGGAATTTTGAGTCGCATAAGGTTCAGGTGCAGGGCTTGGTTGTCTGCGACTACTCTGAAGAGTATTCCCATCATAATGCCTCAATGTCTTTGGGTGAATGGCTAAAGGCTGAAAAAGTGCCGGCTATTTCAGGCGTTGATGTCAGGGAGTTGACAAAGGTATTGCGTGAAAAGGGCACAATGCTTGGAAAAATAATAATAGGCAACGAAGACATTTCGCTTTATGACCCTAACAAGGAAAATCTTGTTTCTTTTGCTAGCATCCATAAGCCAGTGGTTTATGGCAAGTATGGAAAAAAGGTTTTGTTGATAGATTGCGGTGTAAAAAACAACATAATTCATTCTTTGCTTGAGAGAAACCTCAGAGTAATAAGGGTGCCTTGGAATTGCGATTTTTTTTCCAAAGAGAATGAATTTGACTTTGATGGCATTGTCATAAGCAACGGCCCGGGAGACCCTAAAATGTGCGTTGAGACAATAAAAAATGTGAAGGCTGCGATAGAGTCTGAGATACCGATTTTTGGAATTTGCCTTGGAAACCAGATTTTGGCTCTTGCCAGCGGCGCCGACACTTATAAGTTGAAGTATGGGCACAGGAGCCAAAACCAGCCATCTTACATTGTGGGTGAAAAGCGCTGTTTCATCACTTCACAAAACCATGGTTTCGCGGTAAACGAAAATACTTTGCGAAAAGGCTGGGTTCCTTGGATGAGGAATGCCAATGATGAAACCAACGAAGGCATAAGGCATAAGACAAAACCTTTTTTTTCTGTCCAGTTTCATCCAGAGGCAAATCCTGGGCCAAAAGACACGGGTTTTTTGTTTGATGAGTTTGTCAAGGTGATTAAATGACAATGCCTAAAAAAGTAATTCTATTGGGGTCCGGTGCCCTTCAAATAGGACAAGCAGGGGAATTTGATTATTCTGGTTCACAGGCCATCAAGGCTTTGAAAGAGGAGAAAGTAAAAGTTATTTTGATAAACCCGAACATTGCTACTGTACAGACCTCAAAGAATTTTGTTGACGAGATTTATTTTTTGCCTGTGACACCTTACTTTGTAGAAAAAGTCATAGAGAAGGAAAAACCTGATGGGATTCTTTTGTCTTTCGGTGGCCAAACAGCATTGAATTGTGGTGTTGAACTTGAAAAAAGCGGGGTTTTGAAAAAGCATAAAGTTCAGGTTCTTGGAACTCCAGTGAAGAGCATAGAACTGACGGAAGACAGGGCGTTGTTCAATGCTGAGCTTAATAAAATAGGAGTAAAGGTGCCGAAGTCTTTTGCTGTTACAAATGTCAAAGATTCTTTGATCGCAGGCAAAAAAATAGGTTATCCTGTAATGATAAGAGTGGCTTACGCTTTGGGCGGAAAAGGAAGTGGAGTGGCAAAAAGTGAGGCTGAACTCAAAGAGTTGGCTGAAAAGGCTTTCAAAGTCGCGCCGCAAATACTTGTTGAGGAATACCTTGCAGGGTGGAAAGAAATAGAATACGAAGTGGTAAGGGACTGTTTTGGAAATTGCATAACTGTCTGTAACATGGAAAACTTTGACCCATTGGGAATACATACTGGAGAAAGCATAGTTGTTGCACCTTCTCAGACTTTAGACAACCATGAATACCATATGCTCAGAGAAATTTCAATAAAAGTGATAAAGCACCTTGGCATAAGTGGCGAATGTAACATACAATTCGCGCTTGACCCTAAAAGCGATGATTATAGGGTAATAGAAGTAAACGCAAGGCTTTCAAGGAGTTCTGCTTTGGCTTCAAAGGCAACTGGCTATCCTCTTGCTTTCGTGGCTGCCAAATTGGCTTTAGGGTATAGTCTTCTTGAAATTGAAAATAAGATAACAAAAACAACAAAGGCCTGTTTTGAACCTGCTTTAGATTATGTGGTAGTGAAAATACCACGCTGGGACTTGCAAAAGTTTAGAAATGTGAGCACTAAAATAGGTTCTGAAATGAAAAGCGTTGGCGAAGTAATGGCAATAGGCAGGACTTTTGAAGAGGCGATGCAAAAAGCAATAAGGATGCTTAACATAGGAATGTACGGGCTAGTTGGAAACAAAGTGTATTTCAAAAAGTTGTCTGAAGAGCTAAAGTATCCGACTGATAAGAGGATATTTGCTATAGTCAGAGCGCTTGAAAAAAACATGCCTGTAAAAAAAATTTACAATGCCTCAAAAGTAGACAAGTGGTTCTTGTACAAAATCAAAAAAGTCATTGAAACGAAAAAAGAGCTTTCAGAATTCACTCTTGAAAACCTGCCGAAAGAGTTGTTATTGAAAGCGAAGAAACAAGGTTTTTCAGACAAGCAGATAGCAATGATTTTGGGCGTTGATTCAGAAAATGAAGTGAGGAGAAAAAGGCTTTCGCTTGGAATTAGGCCTTTTGTAAAGCAAATAGACACTTTGGCTGCAGAGTGCCCTGCAAAAACCAATTACCTTTACCTTACCTACAACGGTGTTTCAAATGATATAAGTCATGGAAGCAGAAAATCCGTGCTGGTGCTTGGCTCAGGAGCATACAGGATAGGTAGTTCTGTGGAATTCGATTATTGCTGTGTCTCTTGCGTTAGAGCTGCAAAAAATCTTGGTTATGAAACCATAATGCTCAACTTTAATCCAGAAACCGTTTCAACTGATTATGATGAATGCGACAAGCTTTATTTTGATGAAATAACCCTTGAGTCTGTTTCTGAAGTATGTGATTTTGAAAACCCTGTTGGCTTGATAGTTTCTATGGGAGGCCAGATACCAAACAGCCTTGCTTTGAAACTGCACAGAGCAGGTTTTAATGTTCTTGGCACAAACCCTGAAAACATAGACAAAGCAGAGGACAGGCATAAGTTCAGCTCTCTTTGTGATTCTTTATCAATACCTCAGCCAGAGTGGAAAGAACTGACGAGCTTGGAAAAGGCAAAAGAATTCGCAGCCAAAGCAGGTTTTCCTGTCTTGGTAAGGCCGTCTTACGTTTTGAGCGGACAGGCCATGGCTGTTGCTTTCAACGCAGAAGAACTGGAAGGCTACATACAAAGGGCTACTTCAGTAAGTAGCGAATTCCCTGTCGTAATAAGCAAGTTCATAATGAATGCAAGAGAATTG
>JBBISX010000034.1:0-7669 GCA_037441005.1 Candidatus Iainarchaeum sp. | reverse complement strand
TTGTCTATGAGTTGCAAAGCCATTTTCACACCTCTGGCTGGGTCATTTTAAGGTAAAACACCGATATGCCTAATAACCCAGGCATTACGACAAAAAAAGCAATCAAAACCAAGGAAGGCGGAATAACCAAACCACCAAGGCTGACAGGAGAATTTGTAACAGCGCCAATAACCGCAATGAAAACAGGGACAACGATAGCGACAAAAATGAAAATCACGCCGAAAAAATTCAGTTTTTCAGAAAACTCTTTTATTCTAACCCTGGTATCAAAGCTAACATCTTCTGCAATTATGTTCATTATTTCTGAAAGGCTCCCGCCGGTCTTCATTGCCCTTATTATGTGAAACAACGAGTTTTTCATTGGCTTTGAATAAGTACGCAAAGCAAAATGCCTTAAAGCGTCTTTCGTATCCGTGCCTTCTTCTATCTCAGAAATGGTCCTTGCGAATTCCTCACTCAAAGCCCCATAATCTGAAGAAGCTACTGTCTGAAGGCTCTTATAAAGACCAATGCCGGCTTTTATTTCGGTTGACATGTGGCGCAAAGCAAAAGGCAACTCCTTGGTAACATCGTTGCCTCTCCTCTGAGCAGCGCTTTTAGGAACCAATATCATTACAAGCAAAACAAAAAAAGACACAAGGAAAGTCAAGAGCAAAGGAACAAAAAACTCAAGACCGGCAATAATCGTAATAGAAGTAGTTGCTAAAAAAACGAAAAAAGCAACTATGGCAGTAACTGAAGTTGAAATCGCGAGCCACTGAACCAAAGAAAGCTTCATGTTAGCAGAATAAAGGTTATACCTTATCTGACTGGCTATAGGCAACTTTTGGACAAACATAGTGAAAGGCTCAAGAACTTGCCTGAAAGAAATGTAAAACTTGCCAAGCTGAGAAACCAAAGGATTCCTGAATTCCTCAAGGTCTTCAATCCTCTGCAAATTTATTTTCTCCTGCTCGCCAGTAGCAACCAATTCTCGCAAATCCTCTATTTCACCTTCTGCCTTCTGAAAAACCACGCCCTGCAAATTATACTTTTTTTTCATTCTTTCAACTATTTTCTCAACCTGAGCCATGTCCACGGACTCTTCGTTCTTTTTAGACTCCTTCTTTATTTCCTTCTTTTCCTCTATAGTCTTGCGCAAATTCTCAAAGCTGTCCATCTCAAGACCTCAACAAAAACTCTTTCATTTGCCTACTCGCATTTTCCATGTTTGAATACTTCTTATCCACTAGCTCTTTAAGAAAATGCTCCCTACGTTTAAGCTCCTTTAATATTTGTTCCTGCGAAAGACCTGTTCTTTCCTCAAGAACTTTAAAATATTGTATAGGCGCTTTCGTCCTTATAAGATTGTCAACTGAAGCATCACGCTTGTAAACGGTTTCAGTCCTTGGCTTGCCTTCAAGAGCGCCATAAACTTCAGCTATCTCGGTTATACGCCTTATAGCGCCAACCTTCTTATCATGAAGCCTATGCTCAATAATAACAAAGTTCAAGCCTGCAAGCATGACCTCAGGCACATTCATTGGCGGACTCGTTACCCTAACTAGAGTCTCCTGAGGAGAATTAGCATGTACGGTTCCCATGCATCCTTCATGCCCGGTATTCATTGCAGTGAAAAGCGCAAAAGCCTCTGCATGCCTTATCTCACCAACCAGAATCCTGTCAGGACGCATTCTCAAAGAATTTTTAGTAAGAATATCCAAGGTTATTTCGCCAGTGCCTTCCAAACCAGGAGGCCTTGCCTCAAGCCTCACCCAATGGTCAAGAGGCAACTTCAACTCGGCAGTGTCCTCGATAGAAACAACACGCTCAGTCTCAGGAATGAAAGCAGCAAGAACATTAAGCAAAGTGGTTTTACCGGAACCGGTGCCGCCAGAAATAAGCATGTTGGCAGGCTTGGCCTTTAAACCCTCAACGCACAACCACAAAAAAGCCGCGACCTCAAGGTTCAAAGTCCCAAAGTTAATCAAATCTACAATACTATAAGGGTCCTTCCTGAACTTTCTGATAGTTAAAGTAGAACCCTCAACAGAAGCAGGAGGAATAGTAGCATTAACTCTGCTCCCGTCAGGAAGCCTTGCATCAAGCAAAGGCATTGCAAGGTCAACACGCCTTCCAACAGTACGCGCCATTCTGTTAATCAAATCCTGAATCTCATTATCGGAATAAAACTCAATATTAGTAATCATCATCCCATACCTTCTATGAAAAACATAAACAGGGACCTTAGGGCCAATAACCATTATTTCCTCCAAAAGCTCGTCCTTAATCAAAGTATCGATGAGGCCATAGCCAACCATCTCACGCACAACAGCCTCGGCATAAAACTCATTCTTATTAGCAGGAATCCTAAGCTCAGGAGACTCCCTTATTATCTCCAAAATCTTCTGAAAATACACATTACGTCTTTCCTCAGGATCACGAATCTTATAAGGAGAAATAGTAATAATGCGGGTTGCGGCCTCCTTTATAGTATTGATAATCGCCCTCTCAGCCCCAACAGGCCTAGAAACAGGAGCCTGATAGTAAAGCAAAGACTTGCCACTAACCCTATAAATCCTGCCAGCAGGAGTAACCTCAATAAGCTCCTTCTCAGAATCCACAAACTTCCTCAAAGACTCTGACTCATGAGCATCATCCTCAAACTGAGCAGACTCTGAAACAACAGGATTGGCTTCATTTTTTTGCAAAGACTCTTCCAAGCCAGACTTAGAAGAAGCAGGTTCAAGGACTGAAACAACAGGCTTTGAAGAAACATCCTCAGAAACAACAGCCTTGTCTTTCTTGTCAGAAGCCTTGCCCTTAACCTTTGCAAACAAATCAGACATATAATTTTCCATAATACCAAATAACCTAACAAATTACACAAATATAAATATTTTCAAAAAGAAAAAAACGACGAGCAAACCTACCAAAAAAATAAAAGCAAAAACAAAAGAACAAAAAAACTAAAAAAACACCAACAAAACACCAAAAAAAGACAAAAAAAGTCCAAACAAAACAAACAAAAAACAACCCAACAAAAACCAACAAAAAGAAACACAGACAACAAAACTCTAAACACAACAAGCTAAAAAAAATAAATAGTGACCAAAAAGCCCGTAGGAAACTTTTATAAAAAACAAGTAACAAAATTAATCAAGATGAATAATAAAAACAACAAATCGCAAGGAGCCTTAGAATACTTATTGCTAATAGGCGGCGGCGTTGTACTCGCGGCAATAGTAATAGCAATAATAATTGGCCAAAGCACAACACAATCAAACTTAGCAAAGCAAAAACAATTATCGCAAATATGCACAACAACAGCGTCAAGACTTTCAATGAGCCCTAAGTGTAATGAATTGACAAACATAGGCGGCACAGCAATAAAACACATTTTGATAGTGAGAGGGGAAAGTGAAGGAGAACCTCAAGGCACTTGCTTCGAATGCTCTGGAAATTACCCAAAATGCCAAGCAATAAATATAACTGAAAACACTCTGGAAAATGGCTGCGGAGGAGGAAACAACATAAAAATTTAATAACAAAATTTAATAACAACTTCAGCCAATATTAAGATGAAAAGAGGAAAGCAAATGAAAAGCCAAAAAGCCCAGATTTCGGTAGAATACCTACTAACTCTGATGTTCGCAGTAATGCTAGTTTTAGTAGTAACCATACTCGCGTTCAACCTATCAAAACTCGCTGACAAAGCACAGCTTGAAGTAATAGAAAACAGAGACAGAACAATAGCAAGCCTATTGAGCTAAAAGCGAAAAAAGCCAAGAAGCCTGAAAAAAATAAAACGCAAAGCATTATAAAAGGCCTATTTTCTCCAAAAGAGCCAATAGCCATAAAATAGGCGCAACAGAAAAAAATATTTAACCTTTCAAAACAAATTATAGAAATGTGCGGAATATTCGGAATAGTATCAAAGACAAAAAAGACAATAAACAAAGAAGCAGAAATAATCTCGCAAAGCCTCAAAAAAAGAGGCCCTGACCTTTACGGCGTATATGCAGAAAACAAAACCAAATTTTACAACCATGACAAAAGCGAAACAGTTGAAGAAACAGAAATATTGTTAGGACACTGCCTATTGTCAACAACAGGCTTTGGAAAGCAACCAATGCAAAAAGGCGAAATGGCAATAGTACACAACGGCACGATATACAATTATATGGAATTCACAGAAGGTAAAAAACTTGATTCTGATTCATATGCAATACTTGAATTTGCAGGAAACAAAGAACAAAAGCAAAACAAAAACACGGAATTTTTGAAACAAACGCTAAAAGAATTCTCTGAAACAGCAATAGGAGAATACGCAATTGGAATAATGAAAGACAAAGAACTCTTCGCATACAGGGACTTTATAGGCCAAAAACCGATATGGTATGCAGAAACAAAAGACGCTTACGCCTTTGCATCAGAACCAAACGCGCTAAAAAAAATAGGAGCTGACTATGCCGAGCCACTAACACCTGGTTTTTTGCTAGAAGTGACAAAAAAAGGGTTTAAAAAACACAAAGTTTATTGCTTTGAAGATTTTAAAAAAGACGCAAAAGAAAAAAAGCAAAAAGAAGAACTAAAAAACGAATTTGAAAAAACAATAGAACTCCAGACAAAAAACATAACCAAAGCAGGAATACTTTTCAGCGGAGGAGTTGACTCAAGCCTTATAGCAAAAGCAGTCTCGGAAAGAGTCAAAACAAAAGCCTTTGTAGCAGGAACAAAAGAAAGCCAAGACCTGAAAGAAGCAAAAAAAACAGCAAGAGAAATAGGGTTAGAGTTGGTGGAAATAACAATAGAAGAAAAACAAGCAATGCAAACTGCAATAGAATGCACAACACTCCTACCTTTTTGCGACAAAATGCAATTGGCTTTAGGAATAACTGAACTGGAATGCGCAAAAGCAATAAAGAAAGAAAACATTAGAGTGGCATTTTCAGGCCAAGGAAGCGATGAACTCTTTTGCGGCTATAATTTGTATTTAAACACGCTCAAAAACCAAGGCTATGAAGGAATTGAAAGAGAAATAGAATACTCAATAAAGAACATGTGGGCAAGAAACTTTGCAAGAGAAGACGCTATATTTGCAAACAACAGCTTGGAAATAAGAATGCCTTTCCTAGCCCAAAACTTCCTAAAAAAAGCCATTAGTATTAAACCGCAAGAAAAAATAAAATCTGAAAATGATAATTTGAGAAAACACCCAATAAGAGAGCTTGCAAAACAAAAAAAACTACCAGCGCAAATCTGTACAAAACAAAAAAAATCAATGCAATACGGCTCAGGAACCCAAAAACTAATAGAAAAAATGCTGAAAAGAACTAACGACTAACAAAAAAAGACACAAAAAAAAAGCAAAGACCTCAAAAACGATCCACAAAAAAAATCAAAACAAACAACCTAATAAAAGAAAAAAAATAAAGTCAAAAAAAATAATGCCTGAAAAATTGAAAACCTACAAACAACAAAACCAAATCTAAAAAAAAATGCAACTGAAAAAAAGTTAATAAACAAAAAACGTAATAAGACTCTAAAAAATATCAAAAGCCTGCGTAAAAAGCAATCGTGGGAAAAAGCAAAAAACACATGCAAATGCTCCTGCTGACTCTTTTCTTAAGGCAATAATTTCCTACAAGAGAAGCCAAAAAACAAACTACCAAACCTAAAAAACCAGAGAGAAAAAAAACCAAAAAAAGCACAAAGACCAAAACAGACTTCCCTAAAACACCATAATCAAACAAATGAACCGTTGAAAGAAGTTTTTCTGAAATGATCAAGGTTATCATACAAGCAAAACCAACGGAAGAAAAAGCAACAGCAAGCAAAACCAAGACATCGGAAAAACCAATACTAAAAATGGAATCAATGATTACTGTCATACCAGACCTTGTCTTGCCTAACGCAAACAAAACCAAAATACCAAAAACTAGGTTTGCGGTTCCTACGCCGCCTGAAAGCAGCAAGTACTCGGATTTAGTCAGCTTCCTATAAAAACACCCAAGCAAAGAAGCTGCATGTGCTGGGCCAAAAGCAGGAATTACTGAAAGAAAACAGGACAAAGCGGAGGTCAAAAACCCAAACCTAAAATCAAACTCTTTCAAAGGCACGATTACTTGCAAAGGGAGTTTATGATTTTTAGAAGAATAAAACAAAGCAGGCACGGCAAAAAAACCAGTGACCAAAGAAAAAATTACTTCTTTTATGCCTGAATTCAACAAAGCAAAACCAAACAAGCCGGAGACAAAGGCAACAAGAACGGCAGAAAAAAAATTAGGCTCATTCAAAATTATTACAAGCAAAACAACCAAAATCAAAGCCAACAGAAAAAAATCAAACAAGTTTTGAAAATGGGTAATGAAAGAAAAAAGGACAGGCAACAAAAAAACCGAAAAAGAAAGCGCTGAAATTACCCCGGAGATAGAAAGCGAAATAGCTTCAAAGCCCCTACCTTTCAAGAGCAACTCTTGGCCAGGGAGAAGGTTGAAAGTAGTTTCCTCGGCAGCGCCAGTCAATATTGAAGGAATTATCTCAACTACTGAATGGGTAATGCAAAGAGCCACGATGAAAACCGCAAAATGCAAAGGGTCTCCTGAAAAAAAAGAAATTACTAACAAGGAAACAGAATTAGAATGAAGCCCTGGGATAAGGCCTGTAAAAGTCCCGCATAAGACGCCTAAAAAAAACCAAAAAAGGACTTCAATCAACGAGAGACACCTTCTCAACAACAAGCTCTAAAGAATTGCCCCTTCTTGATACAACACCGACCACCTCGACAAAAGACTTGTTCCTAAGCAGAGCAATTTGAGCCTCGCTCGGACTATAAAAAAAAGCCCTGATTTTACCAGAGTTCCTGATTTCAAAAAAAGCGTTGCCGTTTTTCAAGAAAAGATTCTCAATAATGCCTATTGATTTTATTTTTTCCCCTACGTTTTCCTTGGTTATGGCTGAACTAACCAAGGTCTTTTCTTCAGGCAAAAACAACAAAAGAAAAGTCAAGCCAAGGACGGCAAAAACCAAGCCAAAATCGTACAAGTCCATTAAAAGACAAAAAAACAAAAAAAATAAAAATTCGTTGATTGACGAATTAAATTTTAGTGGTTGTTAAAACCCTAAAAGTGTTCAACAAGTCTTTTCAAAAAATTTTTTAGGGTTATTAACATAAACATCAACGTTAGTATTTGTAGCCTTACTCTCATTTATCGCTTTTTTCACCGCGCCTATAATCTTAAGCTCCATATCACTATCAGGAATAGGATGAACGTCAATATTTACTTTAGTCAAATAAACTTCCCAGCCGCCAGCAGGACAAACGACATTCATGACATCAATACGCCTCAAATAAAACTTATTAGAGTCAATGCTGTCAAGAGCCTTGACAACTTCTTGCCTTATGCTTATTGACTGATAAAGATCCTTCTCTGAACCAAACCAATTACCAAACATTATTATGCCTAACATGCCGATCAAGGCAAATATGAAAATGAATTCTACTGAAGACTGAGCATTCATTGCACCAACTCAAAATTTACTTTAACTACTCTAACCCCGGTGTTTGGCTCCTCTTTGGAAACCACGGCCTTAAAAATCCCGTCTTTTGCACTAACTGCAAGCGAGTCAGCATTAGCAGTATCACAAACAAAAGGAACGCCAAAACGAATACCACGCAAACACCTTG
>JBBISX010000033.1:2700-7971 GCA_037441005.1 Candidatus Iainarchaeum sp. | reverse complement strand
GACCTGTAATCTTCTTTTTTATTTATGTCTAAATTTTTTTGTTTAAAATATAGGAATGCCGCTAAAGTCAAGGCTTCAAATTGGGTCAGTTGGATTTTTGCTTTTTCGGATATTTTTTTCGCTTTTTCAATGTTTTTGCAAAAGTCTTTTTTTGAGATTTTTTTTCCATTTAGCCTTATTCTTTCTGTTGGTTCTATCAAGTGTGGTGATGTGTATAATCCTGTTTTGTAGCCTGCTTTTCTGAGTACATTTTCTATAAATGAACAAACGCTGCCTTTTCCGTTGCTACCTGCTACATGAACGGTCCTAAAATTCTTCGGGTCCAATTTAGAGTGTTTGCATGCTTTTTTTAAGTTTGCAAGCCCAAAGCCCTTGTATTTTACTTGCAAAGAATCAAGGTATTTTTTCGCCTGTTCGTAATTCATTAAACGACCGACATGCAAAAAGCTTTTTTATCTATTCAATGTGGTTTTTGCTTTAATCAATTCTTTTCTTTATGCTTCTGGTTCAAGGTTATAATAATTGCCCTCAACGGGATTTGAACCCGTGTTCTCGGCTTGAAAGGCCGGTGTCCTTGACCGGGCTAGACGATGAGGGCATAAAAACAAAAAAGAAAACGAAAAGGCTTTTAAACCAAATTTCATGTTTTGTAATTGCAATGTTCTTACTTTTGTTGCTGGCTTAAAAACCAAAATCGTTTTTATTATTGCTTATACGCTTTTAAGGTTGTTTTTTATTGTTTTTTTTGTTTTTAGTTTTTTGCAGGAGTATTTTTTGTCTGTTCATTGGACTTTATATAGAGGCTATGATAAAAGAAGCCAACGCTGTTGCCATGCCGTACTTTGCAAGCCTTCTTGCAGATGTGAAGTCGTTTTTTGTAAGAGTATTGTAAGACATCGCCAAGAATATTGCAGTTATTAATATTCCAGCAAGGTAAATAGGCTTTTGCTTGATTGAAAAAATCGCGGCAAAAGCCATTGCTATTGAAAATAAGTAGGTCAATAAAACTATTTTTTTTATTTTTTCATGCCCTGTAAGCATCGGCAACGTAACTTTGAAACCTTTGTCGCCTTTCAAGTCTTCAAGGTCTTTTATTATTTCTCTTGCCCCGTTAGCAAAAAGTGCAGACATAGCGGGGAAAAAAACAGCATGATAGTTTTTTGTTATTGTGGCTCCGTAGAAAATTGTCAGGCCAGTGAGGCCTGCAACAAGCCAATTGCCCAAATACTTTAGTTTTTGCATCGCTCCGGCGTAAATTATCAAGGCAATTGAAGCAGAAGAAGCTATTAGAATTGCATGCGTGTTTACAAAGGCTGCTGAAATTATTCCTGTTGTAAAAAGTGCCAGCGAAACCCAATAAGTTTCTTTGCCAGTATTTTTTTCTTTAGCCAGCCTTTTGTCAATTTCTTTGTCATAAAAATCATTTATTGCATTGCCTGCGCCTGTAATTGCAAAAGCCGAAGCCATGAGCAAAAACTGCCTTGGCCCTAATTCCAGAGCACCAGTGGCCAGGACATAGCCTGCAAAAACTCCGAAAGCGGAAATAATGCAGTTTTCAAGCCTTAGCGCTTTTAACACTTCTTTTGGATGCATCTAATAAACTTACTTTGTCACAGATTATAAAAGTATTTTGCCAAGTGATTGCATTGCCAGAAAAGAAAAAACTTTTATTGGACTCAAGGCCAAAACACCACAAAGCATAAATATTAAGAAATAAAGTATTAGGCCTTTGTTGTTTTTTTAAGCCTGTGGTGTTTTAGTTGTCTTCTTTTTTTGAATTTTTCAGCTTTGGCTTTGTTTTTTGAGTTTCAGCCAATAGAAAAAGTCATCAGTTCAGGGTTTTTCTCTATGGTAAGTATTTTAAATTTGTTTTGCATTGAATTTTTGGAAGTGGTTTTATTGAGCAAAAGAGCAAACGATTCTTCAAGGTTCAAAAAGACAAGGGCAAGACAGAGATGGAAATGGCATAAAAAGAAAATGCGCAGGAAAAAGAGAAAAAGAAGGTACATGAGGCAAAGAGCCAAGTGATTAAAGTAACTTTAATAAGGCATTTTTGGATTTTGCATGAAGCTCAGCAAAATAAGCTCTAAGGGTGTAACTCAATTAGAGGTTTTTAGAGGCTTTGTGTTTGAAAGACTTTTAGGATTGATAGGCTTTATGTATTGGGCTTTTAACCAAGCTTTAGGTTAAATGACAGGTTTTATTTCGTGTCTTCTTTCACGGGCTTCAAAGCCTAAAAAGGACAAGCAAAGGGCGTCTATTTGTTTGGGCTCTATAATTCTGCAACATAGCACGTTTTCGTGTTTCATAGATTATTTTTTGTTAATGAGTTCCTTTAATTGTAAGTAGGTCTTGTATATGAATCTCATAGTATAATATATGTGTTTTTTTAGTTTGTTGTGGTTTTTCCCGTAACCAAAGTTTTCTATTGGCCTAAAAATAGGGTTGAAGCCCGCGTTGTGTACTGTTATTATTTCTTTTCCGTTTTGCATGTAGAACTTTCCGTTTTTTATTTTGAATTCGTTTTCGTTTGATGTTATTACAAAGTTGTATTTTTTGTCCAACTCTTTGAATCCTTTCTTGTAAAGTATGTAATTTATGGCTACTTGTTCTGGCCCGAAAAAATTTTTGTTTATCAATATTTTGTCGAATTCTTCGCAAATTTCTATAAATTCTTTTTTTGGTGCAACTATGAAACCCGCGTTTATCATTTTTTTTCCTCTTAGTATTTGCTTTATTTTTTTTTCTTCTTCTTTTTTGAAAAAGCCTTTTGTAAAAAAGTCTTCAAAAGAAACATGAAGGTCTTCCGTGACTGCCCTTATTTTATCTTTGTTTTGTTTGAAGACTTCTGTTATATCTCCTTGGAATATTATGTCTCCGCTATCAGTGGAAATTGCTTGTTGAAAGTCGTTTTTTTTCATGAATTCTCCCATGTCTCTCCAGCGTATGCATGTGACATGGCCATATCTTTTGCATTTTTGCACTATAACTTTTTTTTCCTTGAGTTTTTGTTTTTGTTCTTTTGTGAGCCCGTAATCCATTACAACTATTTTTGTTTCGTTCAACTTTGAATTTTCTTTGAGAGATTTAAGCCAATGGTTTATCAAAAAGTCGCCGTATTTATGGTCTGAACTGGTAAAAATCACATTTGCCATTACTGTTTTTATTATCTTTACATTTTAAACATTAACTAATTTGCCTTTTCTTCCTACCCGATTAATTTAATTGACTTTAGGGGTAGTTTGTTTGGCAAAGGCTGTTTTGTTTCTGAGTGGTTTTTGATGGCTAAAATTCTTTTCTTTTTTTCCGGCGAAGGTCTTGGGCATTCTTCTCGCGTTTTGTCTTTGGTTGAGAAGCTTGGCGGAAGCCATGAGTATTTTTTTGCTTCTTATGGTTATGCTAAAAAGTTCTTGGAGCTTTTTGGGTATGAAGCTTTTGATGTGCCTAGCGAAGTAAAACTCGTCGGAAGCTCTGGGAAGCTTGATTTGGCAGGTTCTACATTGAATAGTTTTGGTTTGATAAGTCCTTTCAATTTTTTTAGGGTTAAAAAAGTTGTTGATTCTGTCAAGCCTGATTTAGTTATTTGCGACACTTATATTTCAGGTTGTTTTGTATCAAAACTCTTGGGTTTTCGTGTTTGGGTTATAGTTAACCACACGAACATTGAGAGGATGTTTTCTAATATTGTTTTTTTGCCTGTCTCTTTTTTCGCTAAGTCTACCTTTGACTTTGCTCTTGGTTTTGCAGACAAGGTTCTGATTCCTGATTTCAGCCCTCCCAATACCATTTGCATAAATAACCTTGAAAAGAGAGTTTTGGACAGGGCGTTTTTTTTGGGTCCTATAGTGAGAAAAAATTTTTTTTCTAATTTTAAGAAACAAAAAAAGCGGGTCTTTGTTTCTATAGGCGGCTTCTCTTACAGGGAGAAAATTTTTGACTTGGTTTATTCTGCCTCAAGGCTTTTGCCTGATTATACTTTTGATTTTGTTTTAGGCCCTAATGTTAGCAATAATTATAGTGCTAAGAATGTATTTTCTCACGGCTCTTTAAAGTACCCTTCTGCTCTAATGTCAAGGGCTTCCGTTGTTATCACTTCAGGGGGTCATTCTACGATAATGGAAGCTATTTCTCTTGGCAAGCCTTTGCTTTGTTTTCCCGATATAAACCATTTTGAACAAAATTCTAACGCAAAGAGGGTTCAGGAATTAGGCTTGGGTTTTTCTTTGGATTATTTTGTCAGTCCTGAAAAGCTTGTTGATTTAATCGTTTTTTGCTCGAAGGACAAAGGCTTAAATGCCAATACGCAAAAATTCAGAAAATTAGCACTTTCATATTCAACAAATAGTCCATTTCTTAAGCTTATAGATTCTGAATTTTCTTAGGTTTGTATGAGAGTTGCTTTGTTTTCAGATTCTTACGAACCTCAAGTGAATGGTGTTGTAACTCAACTTAATAATCTTATTTCGGGCTTTCATGTTTTGGGTCATGAGGTTTTCTTAGTAGCTCCGTCTGATTCGTTGAAGTATGTTGAGTTGTCAAAGCCCTGGGCTAAAATTTTTCTTTTGCCTTCAATAGCTTTGCCTTCATACCGTGATTACCGAATAACTAGTTTTTTTTCACGAAAGGTTTTTGATTCTTTAAAGCTTTTTGACCCTGATGTTGTTCATGTTCACACTCCTTTTGGCTGTGGCTGGTTCGGGGTTAATTCTGCCAAGTCTTTGAAAAAGCCTCTTTTGGGCACCTACCATACTCTCATCCCTGACTTTTTGGTTTATTTGCCTATTCCTCTGTTAAAGAACACTTCTTTTGCGAAAAACATGGCTTGGGCTTACACAAGGGCTTTTTATAATAATTGTGCCATTGTTACTTCTCCAAGCTATTCTATGGTTAAAGAGCTTTCAGACAATGGGTTCAGGAAAGTAGATGTTTTGCCAAACTCTATTGCTTTTGACTTTTTTGCGAAGTTTGCTAAAAAGTCTTATTCTTCCGGCTTTTTCAAGCTGGTTTATTTTGGGAGGCTTGGTTTTGAGAAAAATATTGATGTTGTGATAAAGGCTTTCAATTTGTTGCAAAGTAAAAAAACAAAATCGACTCTTTCAATAATAGGATCCGGGCCTGCAGAGAAGTCTTTGAAAAAACTTGTTTCTGAACTTGGCTTGGAGTCTAAAGTTTCTTTTTTAGGAAGTCTTCCGCATGAGGCTTTAGCTTCTGTGGTTTCAGAGCATGATGTTTTTGTCACTGCTTCTACAATTGAGACTCAATGCTTAACAT
>JBBISX010000033.1:0-2644 GCA_037441005.1 Candidatus Iainarchaeum sp. | reverse complement strand
GATCCCTGAATCTATATTAGACGGCAAACGCGGCTTTCTATTTTCTCCAGGAAATTATGAGGAGTGCGCTGAAAAGTTGTTGCTTTTGGCTGAGAGCGAGTCCTTGAGAAAAAAGTTCGGCAAAGAAGGTATTTCTTACAGCAAACAATTTTCTATAAAAGAAATTGCGAAAAAAACTCTTGATTTTTATTCAAGGTTATTATGATTGCCAAGCCTTTTGTCTTCTCTATGTTTTTTAGTAGTTTTTTTATTTTTTGCAAATAGGTTTTTCATTTGTATTTTCTGTTTGTCTTGTTAGTTTTTAACTTTGTTGTTTTTTTTGGTTTTTGTCAGGTTGTTTTTTTTGTGGGTCTTGTTGGGTCGTGTTGGTTTGTTTTTTTTTCTTTTTTTTTGGTTTTGGTTCTTTGGTTTTGTTTTTTTTCTTTGTCTTTTTTTTTATTTGTTTGGTTTTGTTTTTTTTGGTCTTTTTTTTGTGTTGGTCTTTTTTTCTTTCTTTTAGTAGTTATTTTTTGTCAGGTAGTGTTTTGGTTTTTATTTTTTCAATTCAGCGGAAAAGTTCTTCGTTAGTAAAACCCGCTCTTATGCCTATGCAGTATGCTTCGTAAAGTTTATCCCCAAACATTTCGTATATTTTGCTTGTTTCAATTGTTTTTGTTTTTTGAACAGCCTGTGTTATTTTTTCTGTTAGTTCTTTTAATAATTCAGGATAGTTTTTTTCCAAGTATTTTACGAATAGTTTATCCCTATAATTTGGAATTGCTTCTGGTAAATGACAGAAATGTAGCCAAAAATTGTTTGGAGTCATTATGCCATATGGGCCTTTTCTTAAAAATTCTTCTCTAGATAATGGATTTCTATTAGGTCGCGGTACTGGTTTAAAAAAAGTGGTGTGCGTTGTTTTATTCGGCAGCCCTTCTGGTAAATTAGGTCTTCTTAATTTCTCTGGTAAATTAGGTCTTCTTAATTTCATTATTTAATAGTTTTACTTGGGTTTTTTACTTATTATTTTTTTTGAAATTCTAAATAATAAAGTTTATAAACTCTGCTATTCCCATTATATGAACCGCGAAAAAAGGAACTTTGGTCTAAATTCCTTTGTTTTTTATAATTCGGCTTGTGATCGCCTATTTTGGCGTGATTTTGTTTATTTTTTCCATAGCCTTTTTTTTGCGGTTTTTTTTTGTTGTATGAGCACCTGAGTTTTTTCAGGTATGATGTAGGCATGTTGAGAGGTTTTTCGCTTTTTGGCGGAAAACTACAATTCCATTGAGTGGATACTAATTCCAGCTGATCCTGCTGGCGGATACTGCTATCGAAGTTCGACTAAGCCATGCAAGTCTAAGAGGCCTAGTCACGGTGGTCTCTGGCGTACGGCTCAGTAACACGTGGTTAATCTACCCTAAGGAAGGGCTAATCCCGGGAAACTGGGGCTAATACCCTATAGGAAATTGCTACTGGAATGTTCTTTTTCCTAAAGGACACGCACCATGCAAGCGTTGTTGCCTTAGGATGAGACTGCGGCGGATTAGGTAGTTGGCGGGGTAAATGCCCACCAAGCCAAAGATCCGTACGGGCCTTGAAAGAGGGAGCCCGGAGAAGGGTACTGAGATAAGGACCCTAGCCCTACGGGGTGCAGCAGGCGCGAAAATTCTGCAATACACGAAAGTGTGACAGAGGAACTTCGAGTGATCCCTTTGGGATCTTTTGCCAACTTTAGAAAGCTTGGCGAATAAGAGCTGGGTAATATGCGTGCCAGCCGCCGCGGTAATACGCAAGGCTCGAGTGGTATCCCCTTATATTTGGCCTAAAGAGTTCGTAGCCGGTCCTTTAAGTCTTTTGTGAAATCGGCTCTCTCAAGGAGTCGAATTGCAAAAGATACTGCTGGGCTCGAGACCGGGAGACGTGAAGGGAATTTTCGGAGTAGCGGTGAAATGCTGTGATCCCGAAAGGACCACCTGTAGCGAAGGCGCTTCACGAGAACGGTTCTGACGGTGAGGAACGAAAGCTGGGGGAGCGACCCGGATTAGATACCCGGTTAGTCCCAGCCGTCAACGATGCAGACTAGGTGTTCCAAAGCTCATGTAGTTTTGGAGTGCCGAAGCGAAGGTGTTAAGTCTGCCGCCTGGGGAGTATACCCGCAAGGGTGAAACTTAATGGAATTGGCGGGGACGCACTACAAGGGGTGGATGCTGCGGTTTAATTGGACACAACGCCAGAAAACTCACCAGGGGCGACAGCAGAATGATGGACAGTCTGAAGGGCTTTCTTGACACGCTGAGAGGTGTTGTATGGTCATCGTCAGCTCGTACTATGAAGCGTCCTGTCAACTCAGGCAACGGGCGAGACCCATGTCTATAGTTGCTCACCTTGGGTTTCCGAGGTGCACTCTATAGGGACTGCAGTAGCAATACTGAGGAAGGAGTGGGCAACGGTAGATCTGTATGGCCCGAATCTCCTGGGCTACACGCGGCATACAATGGACAAGACAATGAGTTGCAAACCCGAAAGGGCGAGCTAATCCCCTAAACTTGTCCTCAGTTCGGATTGAGGGTTGTAACCTACCCTCATGAAGATGGAATCCCCAGTAATCGCGCGTCACTATCACGCGGTGAATAAGTCCCTGCGTCTTGCACACACCGCCCAT
>JBBISX010000032.1:0-8186 GCA_037441005.1 Candidatus Iainarchaeum sp. | reverse complement strand
TTTTGAAAGAAAAAACTACGGCACTGCTTTCATAAACAAGACTAGCGAGGAAATAAAAGTCAATGAAAGCAGTACTCCTGCCATATTCAAAGACACTACAGGCGACGGAATAGCAAGCCTTGAAATAAACAAAAAAAGCGATTTTTATTCCCTAAACACTGCTCCTGAAACAAGAGGAATGATTTTGGAAATTGAAGCAACCAGAGGCAACAATGCAAGAATGATTTTCCAGCCTTCCATGGCAACTCCTTTAATAATGAAAACAACCGCAAAAAACCAGACTGAAAACAAATTCACTACTTACTATTCAATGATTGAAAACCAAAGCCCGTTAAAGCAGTCAAAGTCTCTCACTTATTGGGAAGGCGTAGGCAACTGCGCTGACTTTACAGGCTTACCGGTATATCAAGCGATTTACTATAAACAGGACAGGCAGGGCATGGAATCGGACAAAATAACTGATTATCAAAGTACTTACGCGATGGATTGGGAAAAAATAAACAAAACTGGAAATGTTTACCTTAGAACAATATTTTACACTGACCCTAAAAAGGAATCGACTATAAAATCCCTGTCGGAACAAAGCACCTTTATTACTCCGCTGGCAGAAGCAAGGCAAATGGCTCTGGAAGGCATAAGCGGAATGAGAAACAACAGCAAAAGCCTTGGAGAAAATGGGGCGATAAACAGCCTTGAGGATGTTTTCAGCATGGTTGAAAAAGGAGAGGTTTGCATAACAAACACCGGAAAAAAATCAAGGTTTTTCTGGAATCCTAAAAGCGTTTACACGAAAAACTACGAAGGCAAAAGCATAAACGAACTAATCAACGAAATAGAAATGCAGTGCATCAAGCAGTAATTAACGCTGAAAGCATAGGCAAGAGCAATAACTGTTTGGATTGATTATAGCAGGCGAAAAACAAGACTCAAACAATTTTAAGTCCACAAAGACCAAAATACAAAAAAAACACGACATAAGTATAGGCTTAAAACAAGGCCTAAAGCCAATCTTTAGCTCTGCAAAATAAAAAACCAACAATAACAAGCACGAAATTAAAAAATAAAAAAACCAAAAAAAAGCAAAGGCTAAGAAACCAATCTTCTGCGAAAGGGCAAGGCTAAAAAAGCTTTTCAATGTGTTTTTTTCTTGTTGAGTTCTTCGTTCACTATATCCTTAACATTTTTTATGCTGACGAACTCTAAAGGGTTTATAGTGTCAACAATGTATTTTATTTCCTGAACCTGTTCCTGCTTTGCAAAGTTTTGTTTTATGTATTCAATTTCAGCTTCTAGCTTTACTATTCTTTCCAATTGTTCTGCAAGCCTTTTGTTTATGGAAGAAATTTCTGCCGAAAAGCTTTCTAAGTCTTCAGTGCTCTGTTGAGAAGGTCTTTCTTGCAACTCTCTTATTTTTTTGCTTAGTATTATGTGGTTTCTTCCGAGTATTTTTTCGTTCCTTGCCAAGTGGTTTATTTTTTGTGAAATCACCAGCATGCTTGCATTAAGGGCTTTTATGTCTTCTGTCAGCTTAGAGAATATGTTTATGCTTTTGTTTATCTGTGGCGCAGGACTGCTTGATAATAGCCCTTGCTGTTCAAAACCTGTTCTTTGATGAGGCGGCATGGTATGAGAATAAATAAGTAACATTAATTTAATCTTTTGTTTCTTTTTTTTCTATGCAAAATATTATCCAAGGGCTTTTGCTCGGCGCGTCTTACCACACCGAAAACGGCTTTTCTATAATAGACTTGTATGTAAGCACTGAAAACGGCATTTCTGTCTTTTCTGACAGGTCTTTTAGGCCTTATTTTTATGTTATTTCAAAAGATCCTAGCTCAACCCTTGAGGCCCTCAAGAACAAGTTTCAGGCAGAACAAGTGAATAAGACAAATGCAGAAGGCGTTATAAAAGTGTATTTTAATAGCACGCAGGAGCTTGTCAAGGCCAGAGACGAAATAGGATTTTTAAAAGGTGTCGTGGAGAAAAGGGAGTTTGATATTCCTTTTACTGACAGGTATTTGATTGACAAAAGGATCAAGCCTATGCACGGCATAACCGTGGTTGCTAAAGGCAAGGAGTTGGTTGAAGTAAAGCAAAATGAAATAGACCACAAATTAAGGGTAATGTCTATGGACATTGAAACTCATTCTCCCGGAAGGTTTTCCAACCCAAAAAAAGACCCTGTGCTCATGACAAGCCTTGCGTGCCCTGAAAAGTCCGAAGTGTTTACTTATAAAGCGCCTAAAGAGGCTAATGCTTTGGTTTTTAGTTCGGAAAAGGAAATGCTGGAAAAAGTTCTTGAAAGAATCAGGACTTACACTCCTGATGTCATTGTTACTTACAATGGCGACACTTTTGACCTGCCTTACTTGAAAACAAGGTGCGAAGAACTTAAAATTAATTTTAACCTCGGGTTTTCCGGGATAAAAGAAATAAACATGGGCATGTATCGTGCTTCTGAAACAATAGGCACCCAACACCTTGACGCTTTTGTACTTATAAAATTCATGGCTAGAATAGGCGCCGTGAATCTGCTAAAGTTTGACCTTGAAAATGTTTCCGAAAAGCTTTTTGGAAAGCACAAAGAAAAACTTCAAGCAGAAACAATAAACGAGCTCTGGGAAAAGGGCGAAATAGACAAAATAGTCAATTACAACAGGGAAGATGCTGAAGCGACTTTGAAAATATCCCAAGAGTTTTTGCCTTTGCAAATACAATTATGCAACATGCTTTACCAAACAATATTTGACACTTCAAGAATGACTTCTTCCCAAATGGTAGAACAATTGCTTATAATAAGAAGCGCAATGCACAACAGGCTTATTCCAAACAAGCCTAGCGACGCGGAAGCGCAGGCAAGGTCAATGCAGAGCTACGAAGGGGGGTTTGTTAAAGAGCCTCTCGCAGGGCTTCATGAAAACATAGCTGTTCTGGACTTCAGGTCACTTCACCCTACTATAATGATTTCGCACAACATAAGCCCTGAAACTCTAAAATGCGAACATGAGGAATGCAAAAAAGGGCCGAATGTTTCTCCTGACAAGGATTGGTTCTGCATCAAGCAAAAAGGCTTTGTAGCAGAAGTCCTTGAAGAAATATTGGCTGAAAGAATAAAGCTGAAAAAAGAAGCAAAGAACATGCAGAAAGAGGACCAAAGGTATAAGATGGTTAACGCAAAGCAACACGCCCTAAAAATACTTCTTAATAGCCACTATGGTTACCTTGGGTATCCAAGGGCAAGATGGTACTCAAGAGAATGCGCAAGAGCGGTTACAGCTTGGAGCAGGCACTACATAAAAGAGGTAATGGGCAAAGCAGAAAAAGAAGGGTATAAAGTCATTTATGGAGACACCGACTCCTTGTTTTTCATAATACCAAAACACAAAAACAACGAAGATGTAAAAGCATTCATAGAAAAAATAAATAACGAATTGCCTGAAGCAATGGAGCTTGAACTCGAAGGTTTTTACAAAAGAGGCATATTTGTAACAAAAGAGTCCGGTGGAGCGGCAAAAAAGAAATACGCGCTGATGGATGAAAAAGGCAACCTTAAAATAGTAGGCTTTGAATATGTGAGGCACGACTGGGCTCAAATAGCAAAAAACACGCAAAGAAGGGTCATAGAAGCTATACTAAAAGAGGGCAATCCGCTTAAAGCAGTACAAATAACCAAAGAGGTTATAGAGCAACTAAAATCAGGAAAAGTCCCTAAAAAAGAATTGGTAATAATGAAACAGCTCAAGGCAAGGCCTGAAAAGTACGAATCGTTAGGGCCTCATGTATGGGCCGCAAAAAAAGCGATTAGCAGGGGAAAAAAAGTGGAAGTTGGGACTCTCGTAAGCTTTATAGTGACAAAAGGCAACACCAAAAAAATCTCTGACAAAGCAGAAATGGAAGAATATGTAAAAGAAGGGGATTATGACCCTGAATACTACATAGAAAATCAAATACTCCAAGCAGTGCTGAAAATAACGAGAGAATTGGGTTATGACAAGGAAGACCTGTTGCAGGGCGGAAAACAAAGTTCTTTACTGAAATTCACCTAAAGAAACGCTCTTGCTCAAAGTAGGCCTTACAAGGACACGGTAAGCACGGGAGTTCTTCAACTGAACTCCTACATCGTTGTTAAAAACAATGTCTATTTTTGCCTTTGCAGAAGAACGCAATTCTTGGCTGATATCAATAGAATGGTCAGCGCCTATTAGAAAGGCAACTCCGTTTTCCTGCGAAGCTACAAGCATGGAAGAAATTTCTTTAGATATCAATGTAGCGCCTTCTACTTCTTTAAGCAAAGAGCCTTTCGGAATGTTTATGATCAATCTTATAGCCTGAGACTTTCCTTTTGCAGAAAAGTAATTGGCAGCGTTTTTGACAAATGAATAAATAAGCAACGCGGAAGCCTTGTCGTTCAACCCCTGCATGTTGATTACTGAAGCCCTTGCTATTCCTGCACTGCCTTGCTTTGCCATGTCTTCAATATCAACATAGCCTCCGAAAAGGTTAGGGTTCATGGACTCAATAAGGCGCATTACCCTTACTGCCTTGAAAACTTCAAACTCTGTGAAGTCAGGGTCTGAACGCATCTGCTGGACAAACTCAAGCAAATCATTCAAAGTAGCAAACCTCTTGTTCTTTACTGCCTTGTTCATAACTTTAGCAAAATCGTTATCTCCTATGCTAAAAATCTCAGAAACCACTTCGTAAGACAAGACATTTATGTCAACCTTTACATCGTAAACAGCGTTAAGCAACCTTACAGGGAAACCCAAAGGATCAAGGTCAACCAAATACTTCTGCAGCTTTTCTATGTCCTTTGTTGCCTCGCCCAAGCCGACAAAAGACTTGTTGAAATCAAAAAAAACAACAGGAACATTGACAAGCAAAGCGCTTTCTGAAATAACCTGCATTACCAAAGCCCTGTCCGTTTCCTTACCCTCTGAAATAATGGTTGAAAAAAAAGCAGCCAAAGGCTCAAAGACCTTCTTTTTATCCTTGGTCAAGCCCAAAAGAACATCTGACTTGATACTCAAAGCCTGCTCCTGCTGGAAGGACATGCTGTGAGAAGAAGTAGAAAGAATCAAAGGTATTAAAGGCTGGGTGAAAAAAGCAGACCTTACCATTTCGTCGCATTCATGAATTTCCTTGAGAGAAAGCCCATAAGCTTTTGAAATGTCCTTAACCATGTTGGAAGAAGCCTCAAGCCTCTTTATGAGAGAATCGGTCTGATTCAAAAAAACATCTTCAGACCAAGGCACATAGACAGGCTTGCTGCCTAAAAGAAAAAACTTCAAAGTCATCTTTTCATCATGCTTCACTAGTCCTATGACTTCTCTCGGCAGAGTCTCAGTAAAAGCAGAGACTTCGCCTTCGGCATAAAAAACCTTGTACATTTCAACTATCGCTCCTTGAACCAAATCAAGCTTCTTTTCAAAAATAAGCACAAGAAGTATCTTTTCCGGATTGGAATAAATTTCTACTTCGTGCTCCTGAAAATTGCCGAAAAAAATTTTTTCCCAAGGGCCAGAAACAAGCTTAAACAATTCCATGAATAAAAAAAAACACAAAACAATATATATAAATTCCTGAAATAAAGGAAAGGGCAAAAAAATAGAATTATTTCCAAATTTACATGTTTTTTGTCGATAGATTTTTACTAGACAGGGCTCTTTTCTACTTTAGCTAATTCTTACAACACAAGAAAAAACGGCAGAAGGGTTTTAGAAACAGTTAAGCATAAATAACCTTTAAGCCAATTTTAACAAAAGAGGGGTGTTGCAATGCCAAAAGTCGGAATAATAATGGGAAGCAAATCTGATTTTAAAACAATGAAACAAGCATCAGAGGTTTTGAAAAAATTCGGCATAAGCCACGAAATGAAAGTAGTTTCCGCGCATAGAACCCCTGACTTGATGTACGACTACGCAAAAAAAGCCAAGGAAAGAGGGATAGAAGTCATAATAGCAGGCGCAGGCGGCTCCGCACACCTTCCCGGAATGGTCGCCTCTCTTACTTTACTGCCTGTAATAGGGGTCCCTATAAAGTCAAAAGCACTTAAAGGGCTTGACTCTTTGCTCTCAATAGCCCAAATGCCAAAAGGCATCCCTGTTGCAACAGTGGCAATAGACAACGCAACCAACGCAGGACTCCTCGCGGCAAGAATAATAGGCATAAAAGACAAAAAAGTACAAAAACTGCTTGAAAAAGAAACCAAAAAAACGAACAAAGAAGTAAAAGCCACTAGACTAAAGTGGTGAAAATGATAACGCCTGAAAAAACAATAGGTATTTTAGGAGGCGGACAAATAGGAAGAATGATGGCTTTTGAAGCAAAAAGAATGGGTTACAAAGTAATTTGCCTTGACCCTACTGAAAACAGCCCCTGCGGACAAGTCTGCGACGAACAAATAAAAGCAGGCTTCGAAGACGAAAAATCAGCGCTTGAGCTTGCGGAAAAATCAGATGTAATAACATATGAATTTGAAAACGTGAAAAGCACTATTGTTGAAGCAATAGAAAAAACTGGGAAAAAAGTTTATCCTGACAGCAACGCGCTAAAAGTTTCACAAAATAGGATAAGGGAAAAAAATCTTTTCAAAAGCCTTGGCATAAAAACAACAGAATTCATAGCTGTGAGAAACAAAAACGAATTGGAAGAAGCGATAAAAAAAATAGGTTTTCCTGCAATAATCAAAACCGCAGAAACGGGCTATGACGGCAAACGGCACAAAATAGTAAAAAACCCGGAAGAATCAAAAAAAACTTTTGAAGAAACAAAAGCGGAAGCGATTTTTGAAAAAAAAGTGGAATTTGAAAAAGAAATATCGGTTATTTGCGCAAGAAGCAAAAATCAAATAATTTTTTTTCCAATAAGCGAAAACATTCACAAAAACAACATTTTGCACGAAACAATAGTGCCAGCGAGAGTAGAAGAATCAACAGCAAAAAAAGCCATTGAAGCTGCAAAAAAAGTTGCTGAAAAACTGGACTATGTTGGAGTAATGTGCATAGAATTTTTTTTAGACAAAAAAGGAGAAATTCTTGCAAACGAAATGGCTCCAAGGCCGCACAATTCAGGGCACTACTCAATAGAAGCTTGCAGTACTTCCCAATTCGAACAGCACATCAGGGCAATATGCGGAATGCCTTTAGGCTCTTCGGAACTCATAAAGCCGACAGTCTTGATCAACATTATTGCCAAAGAAAAAAAACCAGACTTTGCAAAAATACTTGAAAACGAAAACATTTACCTGCACCTGTACGGAAAAAAAGATTGGAAAAAAGGCAGAAAAATGGGGCACTTGACAATGCTTGGGGACACGCAAGAAGAAGTGCTCAAAAAAGCGAAAGAACTGGAAAAACTCGTTTGAGCAAAAAAAATTGGTTGAAGCCTTTGCGGGGGGCAGGATTTGAACCTGCGCAGGCACTAAGCCAATAGGGCCTAAACCTATTCCGATTGACCTGGCTACGGGACCCCCGCTTGTTCAAGCCATTAATAATTTGTGCAACGGCTCTTTAATAATTCTCTTGTTTATTGAAACTACAGTGGTAATTTGCAAGTTTCCTTGCTTTCTGCTTTTGGTTTTCATTTATAAGACTTTTTTAAGTGCTTTGATTATGGAAAAAAATGACCTGAAAGACTATATTAAGGCTGGCGGAATAGCCAAGGAAGTTTTGGATTATTCGTTGAAAAACTTGAGGATAGGCTCAAACCTTTTTGAGTTTGCTGAAAAGGCAGAAAAAGAAATAGTCAAGAAAGGGGGAAAACCGGCTTTTCCTATAAACCTTTCAAGAAACAACGAGGCTGCGCATTACA
Organism: Candidatus Iainarchaeum sp.; assembly: GCA_037441005.1. Lineage (GTDB taxonomy): Archaea > Iainarchaeota > Iainarchaeia > Iainarchaeales > Iainarchaeaceae > CABMIU01. Next base: position 374 of record JBBISX010000032.1, on the reverse strand, counting down.
CTCCTTCCTTTGAATCTGAAGAGTCAGTACAGGAAAAAGATGTTATCAAGGTAGATGTTGGGGTAATGGTCAACGGCTTTATAGCGGACACTGCAAAAACAATGGACTTTTCTGGCAAATTTTCTGCAATGGTTTCAGCAAACGAAGAGGCTTTGGAAAAAGCAGTTGCTGTTGTCAAAGAAGGGGTGAAGATTTCGAGCATTGGAGAGGTTATAGAAGAAACGCTAAAAGGAAAAGGCTTTAACCCGATAACAAACCTCACTGGGCATGGTGTTGAAAAAAACGATGCGCATACTCAACCTACAATACCTAACATTAAAACCAATTCGGAAAAAACTTTAGGCGATGGCTTGGCTTTCGCGATAGAGCCTTTC
>JBBISX010000031.1:3256-8393 GCA_037441005.1 Candidatus Iainarchaeum sp. | reverse complement strand
CCTGCTGCTCAAAAGGCATAACCAAAAAATATATACATAATACGCTTTTTAAAATAGTATTTTAGGAAGACTTTGCCATGGTTTTAAGTCAATTTTTGTATCTGAGACCAAAAAGCTCTTTGTTTTGAAAGCCAAAAGGCACAAGCTTTCCGCCTTTATTTTTCAAGGCGTGAATATCAGGATTATTGTCCAGCATAAAAATCGTGGTCGTATTTAATAAATTTGATTCTTTTCTCAAGGGCCTGAACAGGACGTGGTGAGGAAAAAATAAAAGCCGAAAAATCCACGACAAGGCCCTAAAGGCTAAAAGTTTTAGGCTTTGGTATTTCTGCGGGTTTTAATGGCGCAGGAAAAAAAATAAATCAGAGTTTATTGACAGTATTTGCAAAAAAATAATTTAGTAAAGGAAATTTATAAAACACAAGTCTGAAAATTTTTTCATTTTATAGGGTCTTTAGGGTCGTCAATCAGGCAGTTTATGATGTAATTTATTATGTAATTATTATATATGGATAAGGCTATAATTGGTTTTATGAACTGTTCGGAAAAGGCACAAGTTTCTTTTGAATACCTAGTTATTTCTGGTTTTCTTATATTTGCCGCGATAGTGTTTTTTGTTTATTCGATGTTTTCTGTGAACTATAGCCTTACTAACGAGAAGGCGCGGCAGTCTGCAAACTTGATTGCGGGTTATGCTAATTCGCTTTATGCTTCTGGCGAAGGGAGTTCGATAACGGTTGAAGTTTCTTTGCCTGACAATTCAGGCATTTCTTTTTTTGGCAAGAGTGTAATAATAAATTACGGAGAGGGTTATGCGTACGCTTACGCGAATGTTGACTTTACGCCTACAGACTTGGGGCAAAGACGGGGCAATAGAGTATTGAAGATGGATTTTGTGGATGGAAATGTGAGGGTCTCTGAATGAGGACAAAGGCACAGGCGTCTTTGGAGGCCGTTCTTTCGGCAGTTTTTACCCTTGTCGTGCTTGTTTTTGTGATTTATAATCATTTCATAATGCAGGAAAGCAATTCAAGGTTGGAGGAAGAAACTTTGCAGAAGTTCGAGTGCATTAAAATAGCAGGTGTTGCGAATTCGCAACTGAGTTTTTACCACAACTCAGAAGTGGTTTTGGATATAATCAGGCCGTTTTCTGTTGACGGCAACAATGTGATTTTTCAGAATTATTATTGCAATGCGCCTTTGAACCTTCAGAGGGCCTTTAATGCTGGCAAGGTTAAAATGAAAATAGAGAATGGTGTTTTTGATGTCTATAATGTGTAAAGGGCAAGGTATAATGGCTGACTTTTTTTTGGGCGCAACTATTTTTTTTATTGTATGGGGAATAGCAGTAAGCAATTTTTGGGGCTTTTTTGACAACGAAAACAGCAACAACAAAGTAATAGAAATGGAGAGTATCGCAAGGATAACCTTGGGGCAATTGATAAGCTCTAAGGGAGAGCCGGCAGATTGGGAAAACTATGGTTTAGAACAAGTGAGAAAAATAGGGCTTTCTAATGGCTCTGGTTTTATTGAAGAATCAAAGTTAGTTGCTTTTTCAAACGCTTCGGTTGATTACCAGGAATTGAAACAAAAGTTTGAACTTGGCGCTTTTGATTTTTTCTTTGAGTTTTACGGCGAAGATGACATTAATGCAGGGCTTGAGCCAGTGGGGGATTTAATAAGGGTTACTGAGATAAGGCAAGTTCCTTACAAGGGAGGGGTAGGAGTTGCAAAGCTCACGGTTTATTCTTTCGAGTAAAGCTGAAAAAAAAGGCTTTGCTTTTTCAGCAGATGCACTAATAGCTGCTATATTGGCTTCTTTGGTCGTTTTCGTGTTGTTTGAACAACAACAAACAACTGATTATAATCTTGAAACTCTGTCCATTGCTGACAGCGTGATTGAATCAAGAATCGCAACAGGAGAGCTTGGGCTGGTCTTAGACACGAATTCTTTGAATGATTCTGCGGCTGTCATAAGGGCGTGGCTTTTGGAATCCTTGCCGAAAGGCTATGATGTCAATGTTGTTGTTGAAAAGTTTTTTTTGGACGAAGAGGCGTGCAATCAAAACAGGGATTTTGAAAGTTGTTTTCCTGACGAAAACAGGGCAACTGGCTCTTCCGGAACAATAGGAAAAGGAAACATAATAAGCAATAACAAGTTTTTGGTTAACAAACAACCTGCAGGTGAATGTACTCCTGTTTCCGTGTCTTTGCGTGAAAAGGAAAAAGCGCTGGAATATTTTGAATTTAAGAATAAAAATACTGCTTTTTTTGATGCCAACGAAATTGACTTGATTTTTGATGTAAATGTTAATCCTTCTGATAAGGTTGTATGTGATCAAAACGTAGAAATAACTTTAAGCGTAAGAACTTCAGCTGATGTCAGAAAGCCTATTGACATGATGCTTATTATGGACAGAAGCGGGTCAATGAGCCTTTCAGGTTATTTTGTTGATGCAATACAAGGGTATAAGGTTTGGGTGGATGGAAACTTTGCTTTCATGGCTGACGGCGCTGGAGGCGTTAGGTCCTTTGACATTTCAAACCCTTTTATCCCTGTGCATCTTTCAAGGTACGACCCCGGAACAGGAATAGATGTTCATGGAAATTATAACAACGAATTTGTTTTCATAGCAGAGACTGCAGGCACTGACCAACTCATAAGAGTAAACAGGCAGGACTTGAACAACCTTGCTTATCATGACGATATTTCGCTGGACCTTATAAGGGGCGTCTTTGTCAAAGACAAGTATGTTTATGTTGCTGGTGAAGGCCTTGGAAGAAGCGACTCTGGATTAATAATAATAGACGCTGGAAACTCAAACCCAGGAACTATGCAAACAATAGGCAGGCTTGACACTACAGATCCTTACGATGTATTTGTTGATGGCAATTATGCTTACCTTGCCGACGGCTCGGCAGGGCTGAGAATAATAAACATAACAAACAAAGCAAGTCCTTCTATAGTTGGTACTTATAACACTCCTGGAAAAGCTTACGATGTAGTAGTGGATGGAAATTATGCTTATGTTGCTGATTTAAGCGGAGGGTTGAGAATAATAAATATTACTAACAAATCAAACCCTGCCCTCGCTTCTTATTATTACCCCAGGGCTTCTATAAGGGGTGTTGATTTCCAAAAAGGCACTAACCCTAACGACAAAAACGTTTACATTACAAGTTATTCCTACTTATATAATTTGAGAGTCTCTAACCCTAATTCCCCTACATTGCAAACAAGGTACTCTTCAAGCTATGATTATTATAGCGTGGATGTCGAAGGAGAATTTGCATTCGTGCCTGCATATGAAGGGTACTTTGGATCAATAGACTTGATAAAAGGCACCAGGCTTGACTATGCAAAAGAAGCGGCAAAAAGATTTCTTGACTTCAACGGATGGGAATTACCGCCTGACCAAATAGGCCTTGTAAGCTACAGTTCAAGCGCAACTTTGAACGCCACTCTCGGAGAAGATGTGAATTATCTCAAAAACATTATAGAAGGACTTGCCCCTTCAGGAAGCACTTATACTGAAGACGGTATAAATAAGGCTAATAATGAATTGAATAGCGCAAGGCACAACCCAAAAGCGATTAAGGTAGAGGTGCTTCTTTCTGACGGACAATCGAATGTTGGGAATTCTTCGGCAGCAGCGCAAAGGGCAGCAGATAGCGGAATAGTAATATACACGATAGCTTTTAGTTCAGATGCAGACATAAACGAAATGCAAACAATAGCAAACATTACAGGCGGAAAATCATACCAAGCAGAAACTTCAACAGACCTTATGGAAGTTTTTGACTTCATTGCAAGAAATGTGCAGGAATTAGCCACTGATTCCAACCTCGTGATACCACTAAAAGAAGGAGTCCTAGTTGTTGAAGATGGAAATGGAATAATTGAAGACGGAAATCTTGTTTTTGACTCTGGAGAAATAAGCTCTACTACGCCTTTTTCAACTACTTACATTCTAAACTTTCCTTGCTCTAATGTTCAGGTATGTACAGCTGATGCCTTCACTTTCCCCGGAATAGGAAGCAAATTCAAATACGTTGACTCTGACGGAAACATACACACGATAGACTTTAACAACAACGCTACGCTAAATTTTATAACCAGGGACCTAAACATAGAAATAGTAAAAGGAGAAATAGTATCAAAAAACAACGTATTGCTTGATGTAAAAGTTAGCAATAAAGGAGAACTTGACGCTAATTCAACCACCATAGGTTTTTACCTTGAAGACTTTGAAAATCAAATATACGACACGCAGGTTCAGCCTCTTTGTTCAGAAACGAACCCAAATTGTACCCAAAGCATCGTAGTTCTAAATTCAATTAACGTTGGAACTGAAGGCAAAATACTGGCAAGGCTGAACGACCAAAACACTATAAGCGAATGCCCTACAGAAAACATTGCTGCAATAAATTGTTACTATGGCTCTGGCACGAGAATTTATTCCATAAGATATAGCCTATGGAGGAAATAAAATGAGAAAAAAAATTGCAAAGGGGGTTCTTTTCACTTTAATGATATTCTATTTAGCAATAGTCATAATAAGCCTCATACAAGTAAAAAACAATTCTGAAATGATTCAAAAAGAAAACGAAGCAATATTGAAAGAGATTGAGAAGGCACAAAAAGCATTTTCAAACAACAGCATGGGGCTTATAGAATTGCCGCTGTCAAAACAAAATTCTGAAATAATTTCTAGAATACTTCCTTTCTCCTATCAAACAGACAAAAACATGCTGGCAATAGAATTAAACTATCCTAATGATGCTAAAATAAAAGACTATCTTGAGAAAGCAAACGCATTGAAAGTTTTTCACGAAGAAAAAGTAGAAAAACCAAACGATTCGATTTTAGTTGATTTGAATGTGCCAAAGCCACAAAGCTGGGGTGGAAACGTGACTTATGTGAGTTTTGCTGTTTACCCTGAATGCGCTGAGTTCTCAATCGATAGGAATTTTTTTTCGCTTGAAAGCAATTGTCAAGGAAATTACTTTGAGAAAATTTTGGCAATAGACATAAACATAATAGCAAATAGTATTCATGATTTCAATTCCGTTGTTTGCTCTTTTGACCTTAACACGGAATGCCCTGAAGATGATTTTAAGCCACAACAAAACAAGC
>JBBISX010000031.1:0-3188 GCA_037441005.1 Candidatus Iainarchaeum sp. | reverse complement strand
TTGACCCAACGAAAGAAAATTACATTGAATTAAAATGTAACGGAAACTGCAATAGCGAAGTTGTCAGGTTGAGGCTTGAACAAAAACTGACATTGGAAACAGAAGAAAGGATAACTGCAAAAGTAAAAATAACTTTTAACGACAGGATAGAAAAAATAATTAACAATGACGCGAATATTAGCGTATCAACCAGCAGGGTGAAAATTTGGAAAAGAGCAAGTTGAACATTGCACATACCCTGTTTGTAAGTGCACTATTAGCTCTAATAATAGCTTTTTCCGGGTGTTTAGAAGAAATACAAAAAGCGCAAAGCCCTAAACTGGTTTTTTATGCTGAAGAGGAAAACGCTTTTGAAGGAGATGAAATAAGTCTTTATTTTTCTGCAGAAAACGCTGATAAAGTGATTATAAGTCTTGGAAAAGAAAAAAAAGAATACGAATGCACTGTAAAATGTGAAAATACAATAAAGAAAAAGCTTAAGGCTGGAGCCTACCTTATGCAAGCGCAAGCAATAAACAACAATGGTTCTGCAAAAGCCACGGCAAAGGTTTATGTGAAGCCTAAGGAAACAAAATGCTCTGACGGGACTGAAAACAATAAGTGCTCTCAAACAAAACCTTATTTTTGCGAAAACAACACACTAAAGGAAAATTGCGCTCTTTGCGGATGCCCTCAAGGGTATTATTGTGAAAACAACAAATGCATGCAAAAAGCATACAAGTTGAAAAAAATAGAGGCGGAATTTCAAGAAGTTGCTGCTGCAAACTCTGAAATTACGATAAAAGCACTTATAGAATTAGACGAAAGCACGCCAAAAGGAGCTGTTTATTATTTATCTATTAATGGCAACGAACCCAAAAAATACTTTTTTGAAGGCAAAACAAAAGACGAAATAGAATTTAAAGTAAAAGCGCCCACGCAAGGCTTTTTGGACATAAGCATAGTAGCTTACACTGAAGACGGAAAAAGAGAAGTAGCAGGAAGCTTTTACAAACAAAACGCAATAAAAGTAGAAACTGAAAGCAAAAAACTCCAACCGCCTTCAAACCTAACGGCTTTCGTGGAAGGAACAGACATAATCTTATCTTGGGGCTCTGTTGAAAACGCAACATACTACGGGGTTTACAAAAGCATTGATGCGAATCCTGCTTATGTTGCGTATAAGTTATACAAAAAAGTTCCTGGAAAAGAAACGCAAATTGTTTTGCAAAACCAAGAAAAAGGAGGCCATTTTTTCGTTGTAACCTCAATAAACGCTTTCGGCGAAGAAAGTTCTTATAGCGAAGTGGTTTCGGCTGAAGTGAAATAATTAAAAAAACCAAACTGAAAAATAAAAAATAGGCGGATTTTCGATTTTTAACAAATAAAAAACCCGAAACAGAATAAGGCAAAAGACTTTAGACTTTGTCTTGTCATGGCTTTTTATGGTTTGTTGTTTTGCGTCTTTTTGGGCTTAGTATTTTTGATTTTTATGCAGTGGCTGTTTTTTTATATTTGTTGCCTACAGCATAAAAGAATTATTTTTTATTACTATAAAAAGCAAAACTTGTTATGCTCATAGGCATAACTGGAAAGCTTGGGTCTGGAAAAAGCACATTACTAAAATTTTTCAAAAATAAAGGCTGTAAAACATATGACGCAGACAAAATAGTCGCAAAACTTTTGAAAAACAAAAGCATAAAGGCTGAAATTGAAAAACAATTCGGGAAAAATGTTTTCAAAAAAGGGAAGATAGACAAAAGGATTTTGAGCAAAACTGTCTTCAAAGACAAAAAAAAGCTTTTGAGGCTCAACAAAATAATTCACCCTCATGTAAAAAAAATAATTAAGCAAATAAGGCATGAAAAAAAACTTGTTTTTGTGGAGGTGCCTTTGCTTTTTGAAACGCGCATGGAAAAACTTTTTGATAAAACAATATTAATGATAGTAAAAAACAAAACAAGGCTCAAAAGGTTAAAGAAAAAAGGTTTTAAGGAACTGGAAATAAAAGCAAGGCTGAAATTTCAAATGAAGGAAAAGGAAGCAATCAAAAAAGCGTATTATGTGTTAAGAAATGACTTCTCAATCAAAAAAACATTAATTAAAGCGAATAGTTTTTATTATTCAATTAAAAAGGAGTTGAACGCATGAAGAAACAAACAGCAGTCTATCCTGGGACTTTTGATCCAATAACTAATGGGCATCTTGATGTAATAAAAAGAGGAGCAAGGCTTTTTGACAAGCTAATAGTGGCTGTCGCGGAAAACACTTTCAAAGAAACTTATTTCACTGCTGAAGAAAGGGAGGAAATGGTAAAAAAAAGTACTTTCTGGATAAAGAATGTGGAAGTAAAAGTTTTCAAAAACCTGCTCGTGGATTTCATGAAATCGCAAAAATCTATGATAATATTAAGAGGCCTGCGCGAGAGAGGAGATTTTCCTTTCGAGCTTCAAAATGCAATAATAAACAACACACTTGACAAAAAAATAGAAACTGTTTTCGTAATGACAAAGCCTGAAAATTTTTACATTTCTTCAAGCATAGTAAAGGAAATATTTTATTATGGCGGAGACGTGTCAAGGTTCGTGCCAAAAATAGTATTAAAGTACTTAAAAACAAAAAATGCGAAACATGAAAATTCCAAGTATAAGGAACCAAACAAATAATGCCATGCAAAGACTTCTAACATAAAACCAAAAAGCTTCCCACTAAGACTAAAAAAGCAAAAAAATGGAAAAAAGAAAAGAGAGAAAAGAAAAAAGTATTAAAATAAGCTAAGTTTTTTATTATTGAAATGAAAAAGAAAGGACAATCTGCATTAGAATACCTCTTGACTTATGGGTGGGCATTAATAGTCATAGTTATAGTCATAGCAGCTGCTGTTACTTTGATACCTAAGCCTGCCCCGATTTGCACTGGTTTTGACAAACTCATAATAAGCAACCACAACATTACAAGCTCTGCCTTGCAGTTGTCTCTCACCAATGCAACAGGAAGGAGTATAACAAACACTAATTTTAATGCGATTTTCTTGGAAAACGGAGCACAAATAGCAGATGTTAATTATAGCGCTGGAAACTTACAAAGGGGAGAAAATATTAGTATAACACTCAACCCTAACACTGCATTGGAAGGAGACATAAGAGTCAACATCACTGCTACTTATTATGACGGCGAATTTAACAGAGTGGAAAAGGCAAATTGCTCCG
>JBBISX010000030.1:0-8423 GCA_037441005.1 Candidatus Iainarchaeum sp. | reverse complement strand
CTGCATGCTGCCCATGAGTCCTCCCAATCTGCAAAGTATCCTTTTCCCTTAAAGCAATTTCAATCCAAACACTAAGCAAAGACTTGAGCTTCGGCACAAGAAAAAGCTTTGCAGCATCCTTATAACGCAAAGCAGAAGCAGTATCAACGATGTCGTAAGAAGTAGCGGAAAAATGGACAAAACGCTTTGCCTCATCAGAAACCCTTGACCTAATTACATTTGCAAGAGCCCTTACATCATGCTTTATTCTTTGCTCTTCCTCATAAACCTCTTTCGCAGTAATGTCTTGACAAACAGCTGCTATTTCGTCTGAAACCTTCTTCGAACAAACACCATTCAAATAAAGTGCTTTGACAAGAGCAGCCTCTACCTTAGCAAGATAACTTATTCTTGCGTTTTCAGAAAGAAAATCCTTAGCCTCAACTGCCAAAGCATCGTCAACATACCTATAATCAATCGGAGAAAAGAAATCAAACTTATCCAAGCAAACACCCTAACAAAATCAACCTTGGAACGATTTTAAAACAGAACTCATGGACAAAAGTCAAGTTGCTTAATTTTTTGGCTGGTAATAAAACGTATAATTTTTGGGCTGGATTAAGGACTTCGGGTTTTCAAGGAAAAATGCCTTGAAGATAGACTAACAACAAAACTAAAAGCAAAACGCCAAAAACATAGAAAATAGTAATCACAAGAGACTTTATTCCAGAAACCTGAAAAAAAGCGGAAAAAAGCTCGTTGAGAAAGAAAAGATAAAGACCAGAGCCAAGCATGAAAAAAATCAAGCCTGAGAACTCTGCCAAAGGCACAGAAGAAACCAAAAATAGAATAGAAATGGCTGAAAGCAAATAATAGTTCAAGCCAAGCAAACCTAGAAAAGACCCTGTTTTAGAAAAAATCCTTGAAATAAGAAACGCAAAAAAAGAGCTAACCAAAGCCTGAGCAAAAAAAAACAAAAAAACGTCTAAAAAAATCACGCTAGTGTTAGAAAAAGTGTTTATATCCAAAGCTCTTGAAACCAAAATAATAATACCCAAAGAAAAAAGCCAATAAAAAACAAAAATTTTGAACAACTTCAAAATCTCATGAAAGACAAAATGATTTTCCTTTGAGACAACCTTTATCGGCTTATAAAAAGTTATTACATCAAACAAGTCCTGCAACTCGTTACGCAAGATTATCACTCTTTCTGCTCTAATCTTATGACAACACTACTATTGCCTGGGACTATGACATTCTCAAGAACAGACGAAAAATAACCCTGCCTTGTAACTACTACTGTATAAGCGCCCGGCAACAAATTAGAAGCAAAATTGCCAGAGGCATCAGTATAGCCAGTCAATGACACTCCATTTTCAGAGGCGGGAGAAAAAGAAACACGCGCGTTTTCAACCGCATTTCCATAAGAATCAGTCACCGAAACGCTTACAGGGTAATCTTTTTCAGAAACACAGCCAAAAAGAACAATCACTAAAAAAAACAAAAAATACCAGACCATATAAAATAAACAAAAAACATCATATATAAAGGTTTCTAAAGCCTGCCTGTCCTGAAAAAAACCAAAAACCAGCAATTCCTCAATTTTACTTAAGTTTAAATACTAATTAAATTTACATTTTCAAGTATGGCAGGGCCTATTTGTATTGTTGAAAACGTCACTAAGTTTTTCGGCGATTACAAGGCTTTGGACAACGTTTCTTTGGAACTTTACGAAAAAGAAATTTTTGGATTACTTGGAAGCAACGGCGCTGGAAAGAGTACTCTGACCAAAATAATGACGACCCTACTTGAGTCAGACGAAGGAAAAGTCAATTACTTAGGTCTTGACCTATACGAAAATATCGAACAAATAAAAAAGCTTATTGCAATAGTTCCTCAGGAAATAAGCTGTTATTACGGCTTTTCGGTAAGGCAAAACATACGCTTTTTTGGTTTGATGTACGGAGTAAAAGGCGAAAAACTTGAAGAAAAAATCAATTATCTCCTTGACTGGTTTCAGCTTGGAAAATTTGCAGACAAGCCTGTCAATGAGTTGAGTGGAGGTTACAAGCGGCTCCTCAACATAGCGTGTTCTTTAGTTCATGACCCAAAAATAGTTTTCTTGGACGAGCCTACCGTGGGCCTTGACCCAAGCATGCGGCGCCTTTTATGGAAAAAAATATTTGAATTGAAAGAGCAGGGCAAAACCATTTGCATAACAACACACTACCTTGACGAGGCCCAGTCTCTTTGCAACAGGGTAGGGCTATTAGTGAACGGCAAGCTGATCGTAGTAGGAGAACCATTTGAATTGATAAAAAAGTATGGCGGAGTAAGGATCCTTGTAATGAAACTTTCCCACATAATAATGCAGGACCATGTAGAGGCAATAAAAAATTCCTTTGAAGATTCGCAAGTTGAAATAGAAGGCTCAACCATAGTAATTTCTTTCTCGCAAGAACACTCCATTGAAAAAATTTCACTGCTTACTCAATGGCTTGAAAACCAAGGCTATGAAGTCATAAGTTCTTTGATAAAAGAACCAGAGCTTGAAGATGTCTTCCTTAACCTTACAGGCGAGAGGATGAAACAATGATAAAAAAAATAAAGTTTTTGCTTGAAAAAATGCCTTTTTTTCCTTTGTTGGCAATAGCAATGAAAGAAATAGACCTTATTAAGACACAAAAAATAGCTATTGCACTTATTTTATTCTACCCAATAATAGTCATAGTGACGCTCGGCTTTGCCTATTCAGGAACAGAAATAGTAAAAGTCAATGTTGGTTTTTACGTTTCGCCTGAAGCCACTTCTTTTGATTCAGAAAAATTTGCCTCAAAAATAGCCGAAAAATCAAGCATGATAAAAATAATCAGTTATGACACGGAAGAAGCACTGAGAGAAGCAATAACTAAAAGAAAAGTAAGGCTTGGAGTCATAGTCAGAGAAGCAGAAATAACTCAAGGCCGTTTTGTAATAGATGTAATAAACGACAACACTGACTTTATTTCATCCGCTTTGTTTTTTCAGGCAACAGTTGAATCGCTTCGCTCTGTAGGCTTTGAAATTTCAAGAACAATGATTACTGAAGTATGGTCAAATCTTGACTCCATAAGACGGGACTTAGGCAATGAAACTTCCAGAGTAAAAAAATTTATTGCTGAACTTGACAAAAGCGAAAAAGAGCTTATCGAGTTGAAAAAATCTGTTGAGAGTATAGATATTCAAGAGCTTAAAAGAAACCTTGAGGACCAAGAAAAGTTTGTGGAAGAAACAGTGCCTAAAGTCAACTCTTTTAGGGAAAAAATAGCAGGTTTTCAAGAAGTGAGGAACGAAAAGATTGAAAAAGTCAGAGAGTCAAAGCAAAAAGTAGAGGATTACAAGGCAAGAATAACAAACGCAAAAAAGACGCTTGAAAGAGCAATGGAATTATGTTCTGGAAACGATGCTTATGGCATCTGCCAAAACCTTTACTCTGCACATAACACATTATCCAATGCTGAAAGAGACATGGATAGTGCACAGGCAGAATTGACTTCGCTTGAAAACGAGCTTGGAAAAATATCAACAGACCTTGCCGCAATAGACACTGAGCTAATGGACATATCAAACAGGATTGAAGCCTCTCAAAGAAACCTTGATTACTTTAATTCAAAGTTAGACAGCATAGGCACGACAGTAGATAAAGTCAATACGCTTATTGATGAATCTCTTGTAGCAAAGCAAAGGATAAGCAACGACCTGAATTCAAGCCTAAGCATGCTTTCAAGCTTTATTTCAAAACTAGATGACTTGAAGTCTCTTAACCCAGATTTTCTGGCAAACCCAATAATAATAAACAAAATCAACGCGTATTCAAAAACAGTAAGGTCAGGCAATGAAAGGCTGACGGTTCTTACGCCAATAACCCTTGCAATGGTGCTCCTATTAACTACTATACTTTTGACAGGCGTGTCCTTTGTAGTAGAAAGAAACGAAGGAGCTTACTCAAGACTTTTGTTGTCAAGGACAGGCAAAGTCACACTTTTTACTGGAAAAATATTAGGGCAATTGATTTTCTCCGTGCTTGAAGCCAGCATATTATTGATGCTTTCAAACATGCTCTTTGGCTTTCAAGTAAAAGGCAGTATAATAGACCTGCTCATAGTGACTTGTGTTGTCTCTATTTCTTTCATATGCTTAGGGCTTCTAATAACCAATTACACAAAAACCCAATCAACAACAATACTGACAGGGCTGTTAATAGTAGTTCCAATGATTTTCATAAGTGGAATAATAATACCAGTAGAGTTTATGAGCAAGCCGATTCAGAGCTTGAGCAGTATACTTCCGTTGAACATAGGTATAACTCTATTTGTAGAAGTAATGCTTAAAGGCACAAGTGTATTAAGCCTAACGGAAGAAATCATAAAGTTGCTAGTTCCTTCGCTGGCTTTCTTTATTTTCACGATATTCAACAGAAACTTGTGAAGAAAAAGAAGCAAAAAAAGATTTTTAGCTTGAAGCAAGGTATAAAGTCAACAACAAGAGACTCAAGGTTAATGAAGCTCAATGTAATTGTTTTTTTCTAAAATAAAACATTTATAAAATGGCTTGACTTAAGGCAAATTAATACAGTTACAAAAAACTTTATTTCTCCATGCAAAATAAAAAGTTTTTACAGCCAATGCAGTTAATTAAATTCAAGATATTGCCTTTATCAAATAATCAATTATGAATTCAAGAATCGAACCGTACTTTTTTTCTTCTTCCTGCTCTTCCTGTTTATCAGCTGTTTCATTAGGAACTTCTTTTTTTCCAAACAAAGGCAAATTAAATATTCCTTTTTGTTCTTCCTTTTCTGGGGCCTGCTCAGGATTAGTTATAGTAATCCATACAGGTCTAGAAAAACTATTTTTGCCGTTATCATACACAGCAACGGCTCTTAAAGTGTAAAGCCCTATTTCGTTTGTGGAGTATTCTATTGAATAAGGAGCACTTGCATCAGAACCTATCAGTTTTTCGTTGAGGTAAAATTCCATTTTTTCAATTTCAAAGTCTTTAGGCCTTACTTCTGCAGAAAACTCAAAAGCCTCGTTGACAAGCACTTTTTTTCCAGAATCTGGCTTTGTTATAACTACAGTCGCAACTCCCTCGTTTCTTTGGCTTGTTGCTTGCCTCTCCCAAGTCCTTACGCTAGGGCTTGGAGAAGGAGAACGACTAACGCTTGGCAGGATAGTTCTTGAAGGGCTCACACTTGGTCTTTCAATCTGGCCTATCCTTATTTCAACTTCGTTAGAATTGCCTTCAAGAGAAAAAGCATCTACTGCAGCTGCTGTTATTTTATGAGTGCCTTGTTGAAGTCCCGTTAGGCTTGCTGAATAAGGGCTTTCGGTGTCTTCTGAAACAAGGCGACCATCCAAGAAAAAGCTGACTTTAACCACATTATTTTCAAAATCAAACACCTGAGCAACTACATTAACAGTTTGGTTAGGCTGAAAAACATCGCCATAAACAGGCCTTGTAATTACAATAACAGGCTTGTTATTTTCCAAAGGCACGGAAGGAACAACAGAAGGACTTACAGAAACACTAACAGTTGGACTAGGAGTTGAAGAAACAGAAACACTAGGAGTTGAAGAAACAGAAACACTAGGAGAAGAAGAAACAGAAACACTAGGAGTTGAAGAAACAGAAGATTGGGAAAAAGAAGGCGAATAAGAATTGGTTGGGGAAGATCCTGAAAAATTTATAGTGAAAAAACCGGTTGTTAAAAAAAGGTCTTGGCCATAATATATTGTGGCTAATACTAGCGTAACGCTGATTAATCCAATGACCAAAACAAAGTCTGAAAAGCCCTGCATTAGTATAAGGATATAAAAGCTGAAATAAAAAACTTTTTATTTAACTCAAAATGGCTTGATTTATATTTTTGATTTTTAAAGAATTTACGGCAAAGGCTTAAGACGACTAAAGGCATTTTAACCAAACAAAACATTTAAAATTATTCTTTGAGAGTGATAATTAGAGGGAAAAATGTCGGGCGTTTTATTTTTAGTAGTTTTTGGAATATTGGCTTTGCTTACCCTTATTTCACTTTTAAACTCTGTGACTTTTGTTATAATGATCATAATTGACATAGTTTTTTTGCTTTCTTCTATAAGAATTTTTTATGAGTATCAACGAGGAATACTATTTACATTAGGAAAGTACACGAAAAATCTCCAGCCAGGATTAAATTTTATTGTTCCAATAATTCAATGGACTAATACAGTTGACTTAAGGCTTTATGTTGCCAATGTACCTCCGCAATCACCAATAACAAAAGACAACGTTTCTGTAACCGTTGATGCTGTAATATATTATCAGATAATGAAAGACCAGCCGGAAAAATCAGTCATAAAAATAGAACAATTCCACTATGCAATAAACCAGCTTGCACAAACAACTTTAAGAAATGTGATTGGTGAAATGACACTCAACGAAGTTCTTTCAAACAGGGATGAAATTTCAAGCAAAATAAGAAAAATAGTGGATGAAGCCTCTGATCCTTGGGGAATAAAAGTAGTGGCTGTTGAATTAAAAAGAATAGAGCTTCCAGAACAAATGAAAATAGTCATGGCAAAAGCTGCCGCTGCTGAAAGAATAAAAAGAGCAGTAATAATAAAGACCAAAGGAGAGGTAGAAGCTTCAAAAATAGTCAAAGAAGCCGCTAAAATAATAAGCTCTGTAGAAGGAGGATTAAACCTGAGAACACTCCAAAGCCTAGGCGGAATAGCCTCTGACCAATCAAACGAAGTCATATTCTTTGTTCCTCTGGATACTCTACAACCTTTGTATGGCTATGAGAAAAAGGTGAAAAAATGATTGAAGTTATAATAAGGATACTTACAATTTTTGGGTTTTTTGCAATCCCATTCCTAATCTTGCTTCTTATTTCTTCAATAAAAATAGTCAGCGAATACGAAAGGGGCATAAAATTCACATTAGGTAGATACGATGGAATAATGCAACCCGGTTTAAACATAGTAATACCAGTAATACAATCATGGGAAAGGATTGACATAAGGACCAAAGTAATTGATGTGCCAAAGCAAGACATAATGACAAAAGACAACATTTCAGCAATCATAAACGCTGTCGTTTATTTCCGAATCACGCATGCAGAAAAAGCCGTTTTAGAAATTGTCGACTACTATTATGCAATAAGCCAAATAGCACAAACAAGCATGAGAGAAATAATAGGTGAAATAAGCTTGGACGATCTTTTGACACAAAGGGAAATCACAGCACAAAAAATCAAGGAAATAGTAAACAAGACAACAGACCTTTGGGGAATAACAATAGAATCAGTAGAACTAAAAGAAATAATATTGCCAGATGAATTAGTAAGAGTCATTTCACAAGAAGCTGAAGCAGAAAGAGAAAAACAAGCCATAATACTCAGAGCAAAAGGAGAATTAGAGTCTGCAAAAAACCTGAAAGAAGCTGCACAAGAATTGACTAGCATTCCAGGCGGAATACACTTGAGAACACTTCAAACAATACAAAGCTTAGGAGCAGAAAAAAGCAAAACAGTGATTTATGCAGTTCCGAGCGAAATACTAAAACAAATAGACATAAAACTCAACCTTGACAAAATATTCAGGAAATGAAAAAGTCGAAACTATTAGCAGTTTTTTAACTATTTAAATCTGAAATTTTCATAATATTTTTTTCTTAGCGTTCTATATTTCTCTGGGTAATGTTTTTTAAGTGATAAAATTTCACGTGCCGTATCTCGTCTTCTATTTATTTCAATTATAACTGAACTAATCTGCTTAATTTGTTCAGACCCTTTCCTTAATGCTTCTTTTGCTTTAAACAAAGCCAGGGTTAAATTCATACTATTTGGAATTAGGTGGTTTAAAGCAACTTCAAGGCCATAACGCTTGTTTTGCAACAAGCCATACCATTTTTTGTTACCAACTAAAATAGGGTTCAAAGAAGCATACTTTATTGCTCTTTGGCCGGAAACTTCAATATCATAAAAAGCGCCTTCCTCTGCTACTCCGGCAAAAACCATGTTTTTACGCTTTCTCACCAATTTTTCAACCATAAAATCTATGCTTTTAGTATTAAGTTCTACCAAATCAGCATCTAAAGTGACTAAAACATCTGGAGAGTAGTTTTTCAAATGCTTTACAGCAGCGATAAAAGCATTAGCCTTTCCATGGTTCTTTTTATCTGGTGCAGAGTCTATAATTTCAACAGAAGGAAAATGCCGTCATATTATATCTGTTGTTTTGCCAGTGCTTACCTCATCATTGCCGTTATGAATGGGTGTTAATGACAATAAAAGATAATACGGTAAAGAGGCGTGATTAAATGAAAGATGAAAGGCAGGAATGCAAGGAAACATAATGTAAAGATGGCAAATATTAAGCAAAAGTAAGGGCTCTTTACTTATTGTTAGAATTTTGGCGCAT
>JBBISX010000029.1:0-8568 GCA_037441005.1 Candidatus Iainarchaeum sp. | reverse complement strand
ACAAAAATAGCACTAAACCAAAACAAACTCACCCAACTAAACAAACCAGCAACAATAACCCTATACACAAACACAAAAAACCCAAAAATACTCAAAGAAGGAAAAGACTGCACAGAATGCAGAATAACAGAACAAACAACAACCTACATCAAATTCACAATACCAAACTTCAACGAATAAAAAAAACAAACAAAAACCAAACCTGCAAAAAAAAACGCCAAAAAATACCTACAAAACAAACACAAAAAAAAGAGACCTGAAAAAGACCAACCTAACAAAAAAACAACAAACAAATAAATCATACGCAAAAAGACTGAAAAAAAAGCCTAACTGGTATAATAAACAACCCGCAAAAAAACAAAAAAGAGACCAAAAAAAGACTTAAAAAAAGCGACATAAGACAACAAAGAAAAAAATACAAAAAAATAAAAAACGAATCCGAAAAAACCAACAACAAAAAAAACTAAATAAAACAAAAAATAACACAAACCAAAAAACACAAGAAAAACAAGAAAAAAAGAGACCTAAAAAGACCAAAACAACAAAAGCAAAAAAAACTAAAAACCAAAAAAAATTACCGAAAAAAAACGACCTGACAAAAACAACAAAAAAATTAAAAAAAAAAGGATATAAGGCAACAAGAAAAAAACAAACAAAAAATAAGACTAACAAAACAAACACAAAAACCAACAAAAAAACAACAGAACAAAAGACCTGACAAAAAAAGCCTAAATCACCTATAAGAAACAAAACACAAGCAAAAAAAATACAACGACAAACAAAAGTCAAAAAACAACTATGAGAAAAAACTAAACAAAAAATACTAAGAAAAGATAGAGACTGCAAAAACAAAGAAAAAATCACATGAAAAAACTAGTGGAGAAAAAGATAGTAATCAATGGTAAAAATTCTTAAAATTAGTTTATAGTATTCAGTTGAAGACTGGTCTGGCGCATGGTTGTTAAGGCGTGAATAGGCACGTAAAATGCTTAGTATGTAGTTTTTTATTTTAGATTTGAGTAAGTTTTAAGTTATGGTTAGCGAAACTTTGCCGCTCACTACGATAGGCATAATAATAATAATTGCAATAGTCTCCAGCATATTTGTAAAGAAGCTTGGGCAAAACGAGGTAATAGGGTTCATTCTTGCTGGTTTTTTGTTGGGTCCTTTTGGGCTTGGTTTTCTGAAGCCAACCGATGAACTAGTGGTAGGTTTTGCCGAGCTTGGGCTTTTTGTTTTGCTTTTTTACTTGGGAATAGAGCTCTCAATAAAGGATTTTCTTGCTTCTGGAAGTTCAATATTTGGCCTTGCCTTTGTAGACATGATTTTGACCACTGGTTTTGGCATAGCAGTAATGCTTTTTCTTGGCTATGACTTGGCCTTTGCTGTCATAGTAGGAATAATGCTTTTTTGCACTAGCACGGCTATAGTTGCAAAGTTCATAATTAATAACAAGCTCATGGAGAACAAGGCTGCAAAAACTTCTATTTCTATTTTGATATTGCAGGATTTTCTTGGCATACTGCTTTTGGTTTTTGTCACGAGTTTTTCTTCAAAAAGCGGCTCCGTCGTTGACTTGGCTTTGACTTCTATTGTCTTTGCCGTAGCTTCTTTTTATTCCATTTATCATCTTTCAAGTCTGGTTGAGCAGTGGCTTAAGAAAAATGATTTTTCGCATACTGAAATGACTTTGTATGCATTAGGCGTTGGCTTAATAACAGCTACTTTGGCAAGCGTCATTGGATTGTCAACTACCATAGGCGCTTACTTTGCCGGCTTTGCGCTGAGTGAAACTGATTCAGGCAATAAAATAAAGAGAGATGTAGGCTTTTTGAGGGACTTCTTTCTGGTTTTTTTCTTTGTTGGTTTTGGAACAACTTTGTTTTTTAACACTGAAGCCAATGAGATAGAAATTCCCATGATAGGCGAATTAACCTATATTGTATTGCTTGCAGTTTCTTTGTCTTTCTTGGCGGTCTTGGCTCACTCAGTATCTTCAAGGGTTTTTGGGAAAGTCTTTGGGTTTACTGAAGATGACTCAACGCTAATGGCAATATTGCTTTCTCCTTTGGGAGAGTTTGTAGTCATAATAGCAACAGTAACTATTGGGGCTGTAAGCCAAGCTGAAAAAAACATTTTAGGGCCTTTGGCTTTTTTGTTGATAATAATAACTCTTATTGCTTTCCAGCCTTTGTACAGCTTTAGAAATTTGCATAAAAAAATTTTTTCTTTATTGCCTCAATTAAAGCCCTTTGAATTTGGAAAAAACACTTTTATAGAAGCTGTAATACAGAAAAAGCACTTGAAGGACTTTTTGATAAATGCTCTTGTTGTTGCTTGTTTTGTGAAAATCACTTTCGTGCTCTACGAAAAATTGCCCGTCTTTGGCGTGCCTATTCCTAACAGCCGAGAGGTTGTTGCTACGCTTGTTTTCATTTTCTTTGCTTCTGCCCCCCTGTATAAGTCTTTGAAAGCTCTTTTTTGCCTTTTAAAAGGCTCAGAAACAAAACTCAATAATTAATAAGAAAACTAAAAAAAAATTAAATCGCCTTAACCATAAATCTTTACTCAAATCTTTTTGGTTGCCTAATGTTACTTTTATTATTCTTTATTATGTCAAGCTAAGTCAGTAAAAGGCTTTTCTGACGACTTGGTTATTATTCGTGTCAAACGTCAATTCGTAAGCTTTGTTCTGGTTTTTTGGCTTTGACTTTCACAACAGAACTTATAATAAAAGTCTTTAAAAGCCTCCTAACCAAGTTATAAAATTTTTCCTTTACTTTTTTGTTATGCTGATTATTGGCATTACTGGAAAGTATTGTGCTGGCAAAAGCACGGTTTGCGAGTATTTGAAGACAAAGGGCTTTGTTCCTCTTTCACTTTCTGATGAATTAAGAGAGATAATGGAAAAAAAAGGATTGGAGATTACCCGGGAAAACATGATAAAAGAGGGAAATGCCTTGAGGGAAAACCACGGAAATGGCTACTTGGCGAAATTGGTTTTGAAGAAAATAGAAAAGGACAGGAATTATGTGGTTGATTCTTTGAGAAACCCTGATGAAATAAGAGAACTTAAAAAGGAGCGTAATTTCAGGCTTTGGGTTTTGACGGCGAATGAAAACAAAAGGTTTGAAAGGATAATAAAAAGGCAGAGGGCAGGAGACCCAAAGACTATTGAGGAATTCAAAGCATTAGAGGCAATGGAAGCAAAACAAGAAAATAAAAGCGCGCAAAACATAGAAGATTGCGAAAAAATGGGAGATATGATAATTGAAAACAATTCTTCTCTGGCAGAACTTTTTTCAAAGATTGACGACGCGTTGATGCATTCGCCTGTTGACTTGAATAGGCCTTCTTGGGACGAGTATTTCATGAACATAGCAAAAGAAGTGGCAACGAGGTCCAATTGCATAAAGAGGAAAATAGGGGCAGTTATAGTAAGCGAAAAAAGAATAGTTTCTACTGGCTATAATGGAACGCCAAGAGGGGTGAAGAACTGCAACGAAGGAGGGTGCAAAAGGTGCAATTCTTTTGCTGAAAGCGGAACAAGGCTGGATGAATGCTGGTGTTCGCATGCGGAAGAAAACTCCATAGTTCAGGCAGCATACCATGGAATTTCAACTAAAGAATCAACATTATACACTACTTACAGCCCTTGCCTGACTTGCAGTAAAATGATAATAAACGCAGGAATAAAAGAAGTTGTTTATAACGCTGAATATCCTTTGGCTTCTAATGCATTGGAAATGCTAAAGGAAGCCGGCGTGGTTGCCAGAAAGCACAAGCTTTAAAACAACACAATTCATTTTTTAGATAAAATTGATGAAAAAAATTTCCGAAAAAAATCTAAAAAAATATACAAAGCTATTATAAAAAACATAAGGATTGTAATAAAAAAAAGACAGTAGCGGCTAAATCTCCTATGAAATTATCTATTAAAATAGTCAAAAATTTGGCATTGACTATTTTTTCGGTTGGTTAGAAATTGCGAGTAATTCAACGAGAGGACAACATAAGAAAACCAACTAAGCTCAGATTTCTTTTATAGAGTCCAATGGCTTGTCAGAGCCTAAAATCACGGAAACGAGGTTGGTTTCAAGGTCTCTATTGTCTTGGAAGATGTAGTCTGCAAGGCCCAGCCTGTAGGAAATTTTTTGAGCCGTGGATGGCTTGTATTGTTTAATGAGTATTGTTACTATGGACTTTGCAACATCTATGTCGCCGTAGCTGTCTGTTATTATGATGGCTTTTTTGTGGTCAAACTCTTTGCCTTTTTGCTCTAAAGCTTCTTTTATTGCAGAGATCTTTGACTTGAATTTTATGCCTTCCAATTCAAAGTCTTTGGTGCCTACTATTGATTTTATGCCTGTTATTAAGCCTGATTCGTCAAAAGCCAATTCGGTTCCGCAAATAATGTCAAATTCGAAGTTGAAGCGTGTCTTAAGGTAGTTATTAAGTATTTGTGCGAAGTCTTTTGAAGACAAAGTAGCTAGAACTACTTGTTTTCCGCTGTTTTTTATTTGGGCCAAAGCTTTGATCAAGGATTTTCTGATCAGTGGTTTTATTTTGTCAATTACTTTATGAAAGCCCTGTCTTCGCATTTTTCTAGCCATCAGGAATTTGTTGCCTTCTATTATGGCTTTTTCAATGCTGTATTCGCCACTAGAAATCTTTTTTATAAGCGAATCGTAAATTTCCTCTCCTGCGACTTTTCCGTCTATGGTTTCTGGATAACATATAGTCAAGGCTTCAAGGTTTGCGTCGCTTCTGAACAAGGTGCCGTCCATGTCAACGATTATTGTTTCAAAGTCTGTTGCCTTGAACCTGGGCATTGCTCGTCTTTTCAGCTTGAAGGCTATTGAGTTTTTTATTAGGCCACCTAACAGCCTTGCTGATGAAAGTCTTACTCTCAAGTCCTTTAAACGTGGCATTCGCATTAAAACATTTTAACCAGGGACATTATTAAAAAGCAGCGTAAAGCAATATTCAGCAATTCCAAGTGCCGAAGCAAGCATTCAAGATTTTTTAGAGGCTTTACTGGGAAAAATATTAAAACAAATCGGGTTTTTTGTTTATTGTGCCCACATAGTATATCGGTTAGTATGCGACCCTGTCACGGTCGAGGGCCGGGTTCAACTCCCGGTGTGGGCGATTATTTTTTATAAATCAAGTAAACTAAATTTTTAGAAAGCAAAAGTAGGGAAACAAAAGCCAAAGAGCTTTTGTTCTGCTGTTTAGTTTCACAGGTCTTGAAAGACTTCGTCTCTTTCAAACCTTAATTTTTTTCTGGGCTTGTCAGAAGCAAAACCTACTGGAGCCAAAACTGTTGGGACGATGTTTTTTGGTAAATTCGGGGCTTTCGCGAAGTCTTTAGGGCTAAAGCCTTCCATTGGGCAAGAATCAAAGCCTAATGCCTTAGCTCCATTGAGAGCATTTGACAAAGCAATATAAACTTGCTTTTGAGCCCAAACTAACCTTTGTTCTTGGTTAAGAGTTTTTATGAACTCTCTAATCATTCTTAGATAAGCAGTGAAATTTTCTTTTGAGTCTCCAGAGGATAAAAGTTTTTTTCAAGCAGGTCCTCCTTGCTTTCTAGGTCCGTGTCAGCACACATTATTATCAAGTGTGAACAAGTGGTTATTTGGGGTTGGTCCCATGCAAATTTTTTAAGTTTTTCTTTTGTTTCTTGGTCTCTTACAACCAGAAATTTCCATGGTTGTAAATTGTATGAAGAAGGCGAATGCCTTATTATTTCTTCTAACTCTTTGAACCTGCTTTCTGGTATTTTTCTTCCGTCAAAAGACTTGTTAGCGTATCTTGCCATTACTATTTCTTTGAAATCCATATAACACCCTTTACCAAACTACTATTAAAAAAAGTAAAACAAACAAATGTGGAAAAAACTGATTTAAAAAATTTATCTTTTCTTTATCTTTGCGATGAAAAAAGCCTGAGTGTCGTTGTCTTGAGGGTAAAGCCTCGAGCAAAGCAGTGTTTGCTGGTCAAAAGCTTTGTTGTTGTATTTGGTAAACCCCTGTCTTGTCTTGACGCCTTTTAATTCCAAATGCATTATTTCGCAGTTTCTTCTTTTTATCAGGAAGTCTATTACTTCTTCGTTTTCTTCTGGCGAAAGAGAACAGGTGCTGTAAACCAAAATTCCTTCTTTTTTTAGCAGGTCAAAGGCTCTCAAAATCATTTTTTTCTGGAGTCTTGACTTTGAAATAACTAGTTTTTGTGACCAATGCCTTAATGCATTGAAGTCTTTTCTTACCAAGCCTTCTGAACTGCAAGGCGCGTCCAACAAAGCTTTGTCAAAAACCCCTGTTTTTTTGGTTGAAAGCAGGTCTTTAGCCAAAACTTTGACATTTTTCATGCCGAATTTTTTGACATTAAAAAAAAGGCTTTTTGTCCTTTGCGTGTTTTTATCCAAGGCAATTATCCTGCCTTTTCCTTGCATAAGGCAGGAAAGTTGAAGTGTTTTGTTTCCTGGCGCGGCAGCAGCATCCAAAACGCTTTCTTTTTCCGTTGGGTTAAGGACTAGAGCAGGCAGCATTGAAGCCTTTTCCTGCAAATTGAAAAGCCCTTTTTTGAATTCTTCTGTCTGCCCGGGCTTTTGGACATTGCTTATTTGAAAAGCGTTTTCGTGGAAAAGATTTTTCATAACCCAGCCTTTTTCTGAAAGTATTTTAGCTAAAGCCGAAGGCTCTATTTTCAATGAGTTTACCCAAATACTTTTAGGCTGTTTTTTTGAACAGAAGGTGAAAAACTCATGGCTCTCTTGCACCATTAGTTTTGCGAACTTTTCCCTGAATTCTTCCGGGATGAAAGTCTTTTTTTTAGTCATAGAAGCGTGTTCCTTAAAACAAGTGCTTTGTCTTCAAGGTAAAAAACATGGATTTTTCTATTGCCCTTCAGGCCTGCAGAGAGTTTCTGTTTCAAAACCAATTGTTCTTTTTGGTCCTTGAATTTTCCTCTTACAACCACTTTGCCTGCTTTCGACATTACAAGCAAATCTTTAATGCTTTCAAGGCTTTTTGCTTCTCCAACGAGCCTGAAAGTGTTGGTAAAAAAAGGCGAAAGGGCTTTGTTGTCTGAAGTGAAAAGGCTTTCTTTGAAGGCGTGAATTTTAGGAAACTGCTTTTTTATTTCTTGGATAAGGTTGCCTTGCATGCCTGCTCTTATTATGCCCTTGTCAAGTTCAAACAAGTACCTCAAGGGCTTTTTTGAAAAATCGTTTTGAGTTAAAGGAATTATTTTTTCGGCTTTCAAAGATTTTTTTTCAGGCAACACAACCACGGAATAATTGGCTTGTTTCAGTCCTCCAAAGTAAAGGGAAGTGCAGTTAGGAGCATTGTTTATGGATATCAATTCTTTTTCACATTCTTGAGGAAAGGCTTTTAGGGGCAGGTTTGAGGAAGCTTCTATGCAGAAGTCTTTGACTCCTGAATCTTTTATGAATGCTATTAGGTTTAGCGTGCTTGGTTCGGTGTCTGAAAGTCCTTTTGACCTTTCTCCGTTTCTTCTTCTCGCCGGGTCTGCAAAAACAAGGTTTGGCTTGAGTTTTTTCAAATCAACTGAAAAACAGTCCTGGCAGTAAAACTCGGCATTTTTAATCTTTTTTCTTTCTGCCTTTTTTTTAGCTGAGTATATAGCTTTTGGGCTTATGTCAAAGCCCATTACTTTTTTGCAGGTTTTTGCAAGGGCTAACGAATCGTTGCCTGTTCCACAGCATAGGTCAACGGCAAAGCCTGTTTTTAGCCTGTTTGCCCTATAAAGAGCCGCTTCAAAAGGCGTTTCCATTTCTTTCATTTGAACCAGTTTAATTTAAATTCAGTTAAAGAATTTATTTAAGGATATGGAAGAAGTTTATGATGTAATAATTGTAGGTTCCGGACCTGCCGGCGGCTCTGCAGCACTGCATTGTGCAAAAAGAAAACTAAAAACGCTTGTAATAGAAGAGCATGAGAGCATAGGAGAGCCTGTGCACTGCGGAGAATGCCTTAGCTTATACGCCACAAAAAACACAGGAATAGTGCTGCCTGATGAAGTGATTTCAGAAAAAGTGAAAGGCATAAGGGTTGTCTGGCCTGGCAATTATACTACTACTCTTAACGAAGAAGGTTTTGTGCTTGAAAAGGAAAAGTTTGAGCAGTGGCTTTCCAATGAAGCCATAAAGGAAGGGGCTGAGGTAATGCTTGGGACAAAGCTTGAAAAGTTGGAAAGAAGGATAGAGAAAAGGGAAAGGGAAGAAATGACTTGGGTTTTGAGGACAAACAAAGGCGAGTTGAAGGCAAGGATTGTAATTGACGCAAGCGGGGTTTCTTCGGTCGTGTCAAGGCTGTTGAACATGAACGAAAGGTTTCAAAGCGTAATAGGCATACAATACGAAATGGAAGGAATTGAAAGAGACGGCTATCTTGACTTTTACATTTGGCCTGACTTGGCTCCAAACGGCTACTTATGGATGATACCTAAAAGTAATACGAGGGCAAACATAGGCCTTGTCACGGATCAAAAAAACAGGGCGAAAGAACTAAACGATTTGTTTGTGAAAAAAATGGGGTGGCA
>JBBISX010000028.1:7888-8593 GCA_037441005.1 Candidatus Iainarchaeum sp. | reverse complement strand
AAATTGCTCAACTTCATTTCATTCGCAAGCTTTTCGCTCAAACCCCACTTAAAATAAAGCGAAACCCTCTCCTTCTCGCTCAAAGGAACCAACGAAGAAACCTCACTAAGCAAATCCTTTGAAATAACAACACTAGGAACATCAGTCTCAGGATACATCCTTGCAGAGCCAGGCAAAGGCCTCAAATATTCAGTATTGGAATCCAGCAAAGCACCCCTAGTTTCCTCAGGAACGCCATCAAAACAAACAAGAGCCCTATCAAAAACAATCTTCAAAGCCCTAAAAGCCCTCTCCTGTTCAGCAACAACCAAAACAAAAGCATCCTTTTCTGAACAACCAAAAAAAGAAAAAAGAGAATCTTTTTCTTCCTGAGAAATGCCATAATTAGGCAACTCATCGCTGTGAATAAGGCCCTTCAAACCAACAGAAGCCTTGACATAGCCTGCCAATTCAGTTCCTAACCTTCTCCCGGGTTGAAGCTCAAAACCAAGCAAACCAGAAAAACCAGAAAGCTTCAAACCAAAAACACCAGCCTTACCAGAAGCCACGCCTTCAAAAAGCCTGGATTTTTTGCTTACAAAAAAACTTGACACATCTAACGGAACAAAAGACAACACTTTTTTGCTTACACCGGACCTAGCCAAACTTTCCCTAATCTTAATCAAAGACAACTGCCTTTGAACCTCTCGCCTGACACACTCGGCA
>JBBISX010000028.1:2375-7877 GCA_037441005.1 Candidatus Iainarchaeum sp. | reverse complement strand
TTATTTCAACACGAGCGCCTTCAGAAATGGAAACATTCAAATCCTGCCTTATCGTTCCAAGGCCACGCTTCATCCTGCCAGTAAGCCTCAAAATAGAGCCTATAGCAAAAGCTGATACCTGAGCATCCTCAGGCGTGGAAATAGAAGGCTCAGTGGCTATTTCTATCAAAGGCACGCCAAGCCTGTCAAGCCTATAAAACACCTTATCAAGCTCACGCAAAGTAGGCCTTGCGGCGTCCTCTTCCAAAACAATCGTCTGAATACCTAAAGACTTACCATTGAACTCAACAACTCCGCCTGAAGCCAAAAGCAAAGTCCTCTGAAAACCAGAAGTATTGCTGCCGTCAATGACAAGCTTTCGCATCACAAAAACCTCGTCAAAAACAACAGCCTTCAACATTTTACAAACAACAAGAGCCACTTTCAAAGCATCAATATCCAAAGCCTGAGGAGGTTCTTCATCAAGCTCCACAAGAGAAACAGTATCAAAATAGCCTTCGTAAAAAAAAGAAAGCCCCCTGCCATGAGCCTCCAGAGCAGCCCTATCAACCTCACCAAGCTCAGACACCACCGGCCTTAAAAAACGACCAACGACAAAATCAGGCTTATCATCCCTCAAAACAGAAGGAGAACGGGAAAAAAGCTTACCACAATCAACCTGCTGATGAATCTCAAGACCGCACTTCAACCCAATTTTAGAATAATCCAAAGACAACACAGAAATAAAAAAACCATAAAAAACATATAAAACTATTCGTCAAAACAAAAACAGGCAATGCATAAAAACTTAACATTTTTACAAACAGACCATAAAACACGAACAATTAGACTTTTGAGGCCAATACAACAAAAAAATTACTGCATTGGAAACTTTGAATTAATCTTGACATTAATGGAATGGCAGGGCCCATTAACCAATACAACGACCAGCAAAACCAAGAAATCACTTTTTAGTCCTGATTGAAAAAAAAGGCAAAAAAGAAACGTGCAAAAAACCCTTCAAAAAAGACCTGAACTTATTCAGAGAACTCTCAGGGACTCTCAGCCAAGCCCTCTCATGCAAATAAAAAAGAACTAACTTAGAAAAAAAATCAAGAGCACCGAAACCCAAAGCCAAAGAATGATCATTAGTAAAAACAAAAAACGTCAAAGCAGTAAAAGCCGAAGCCAAAATCCTGAAAGTAAAACTCTTCAAAATGCTCCTCAGCATAGACTCTTGCATAAAGACACTTCATAACAAACAATCTTGGAATTTAAAATATTTACTTAAGAAAACCTGCAAAAAAACAAGAGCAAAAGCGCAAAAAACAACAAAAAAACAAGCAAAAAAAAGACTTAAACAAGAAACAAAAAAATGACAAAAAAATAAATAAAAGCTCACAGAACAGAAAATTGGCTATCAAGACTTGCGAGATTCTATAAGCTTCCTTACTGCTTTCGCGTCAGCCCTGCCTGAAAGCCTTTTCAAAACAGCGCCGACGAGAAAATTCAAAGCCTTGTCGCTGCCGTTCCTGAAATCCGCAAAAGCCTTGGGGTTATCAGCAATAACAGCATCGACATCAGAAACAATGTCAGAATTTGAAATGCCTATCAAAAGATTATTGCTCTCCAAGTAATGCTCTGGAGAAACGCCCTCAAGAACATACTTTATCAAAGCCTGTTTTGAATTCCTCTCTGAAACCATGTTTTGCTTTATGAGCCTTGCCAAAGCACAAATGCCTTGAGAAGAAACAGAAGTCTGCCTTAAAGAAAGCCTATTATAATTCAAAACACCAACCAAATCCTGCGAAACAAGGCGAACTGCTATTTTCACGTCTATTTTAGCACAATCTTCAAAAATATCCGCAATGCCCTTGTCAATACAAATCACTTTTGCGTCATACTCTTTAATGCCGTATTGAGAAACCAACCTCTTTACCCTTTCAGAAGCAAACTCAGGCAATTTTCTCTTCAACTCTTCCAACCAAGAATCGTCAACAAAAACACCAGCAAGGTCAGGCTCATAAATATAACCATAATCCTCTTCAAACTCCTTGGTGCGCAAAGAATAAGTCTTGCCAGAGCTTTCATCAAAGCCCCTTGTCTCGCGCAAAACACTCTTACCTTTTGCAATTTCCTCTGCTTGCCTCTCTGCCTCGTACTCAAGCGCATCCTCAACAGCCTTAAAACCATTGACATTCTTGACCTCAACCCTATTAACATCATCAACAGAAATGTTGCAATCTGCCTTCAACACAGAATCGTGGCTTAAAACGCCAAGGTAATCCAAAACAGAAAACAAAGAATCAAGAAAATGCCTTGCCATCAAAGGCGATTTTATATCAGGCTCTGTCACAATTTCAACCAAAGGAACGCCAGAACGATTATAATCAACCAAAGAAAAGCCGTTGGAATGCACCAAAGAAGCAGGGTCCTCCTCAAGATGCACACGCCTTATCCTTACCTTTTCACCATCAACCACCAAAAAGCCATTAATTCCTACAGGAGCCTCATACTGAGTAATCTGAAAATTCTTAGCCAAGTCAGGATAAAAATAAGCCTTGCGCGAGAAAAAGAAATTACTGTTAATGCTACAATTCAAAGCAAGGGCAATTAGTAAAGACTGCTCAACAGCCTTTTTATTCAAAACAGGCTTTGAGCCCGGAAAACCAAGGCAAACCTCACAGACAGAAGTATTTGGGCCTGAGGCTTTTGTAGGGCAAGAGCAAAAAAGCTTTGAAGCTGTATTAAGCTGAACATGAACTTCCAAGCCGATCTTAGTCATCAACACCACTCAAATTAGAAAGAACAAAATCATGAATAAGGCCGTTTGAAGCCACAAAACTCTTGGAAAAAATACCAGCGACTTTGCCATTGATATCAGTAACCTTTCCCCCTGCCTCTCTAACAATCAAAAGACCAGCAGCGACATCCCAAGGATTCAAATTATACTCAAAAAAAGCATCAGCACAGCCTTCAGCCACCAAACACAAATCCAAAGCAGCAGAACCAAAACGCCTTATATCACGACACTTTCCCCTCAAACGCCCCAAAGACTCCAAAGTCTTCCTTTCCAAAGAAGAAGAATCGTAAGGAAAACCAGTAATCAACAAAGAATCAAGCAAAGACCCGGAAGAAGAAACACACAACTTGGAACCATTAAGAAAAGCCCCCTTGCCAAACTCGGCATAATAAGACTTATTCAAAACAGGGTTCAAAACAGCACCGCAAACAACCTTAGAACCGTCAAAAAAAGCAACAGAATGAGAAAAAAACTCGATACCATGCACAAAATTAGTTGTCCCGTCAATAGGGTCAACAACCCAAAAAGACCTGCCAGAGCCTTCCGAGCCTGACTCCTCGCACAAAAAAGAAGCATCCGGAAAAAACTTAAGAATAAAAGACTTAATGGCTTCCTCACACGCAATATCCACGGAAGTAACCAAGTCTCTCTTGCCCTTTTTCACAACGGAAAAATCCTTCCTAAAATTCCTCAATGCGACCTTGGAAGCCTCAAGACAAGCCCCAATACAACAATCCAACAACTTCACAAAACACCACTCTCAACAGACTTCATGAAAGAAACAAGCTTCGCATCATCAAAATGATTACCAACAACCATTAAACCACAAGGCAAAGAACCCACAAAACCAGCGTTAACAGTGGCATGAGGCAACCCAGCCAAGTTAGGCGGAACAGTACACAAATCAGCAGCATAATTCTGAACCGGAGAAAGCTTCTCAATGTCAGAAAACCTCGGCGCAACCATGGGCATGGCAGGCCAAGCCAAAAAATCAACCTTTGAAAAAGCCCTCTTAAACTCATCAATAAGCAAAGTCCTCGCCTTCATGGCGCGCAAATAATAAGCATCCCTAAAGCCAGACATCCTAACAAAAGTGCCAACCATTATACGCCTCTTCGCCTCAACGCCCAAAGCCTTAGACCTCACCAAAGAAAAATAATCGTTGAAATGCCCAACAGGCCTTTCCTCAAAACCATAACGCATACCGCAATACTTCGCCAGGTTGGTAGAAGCCTCAGCCATGGCAATCAAATAATAAACAGCAACTCCAAACTTAGAATTCAAAGGAAAAGAAACATCAACTACCTTATGCCCAGACTCCCTAAACAATTCAATTTTCTTATAAAAAACAGACTTTACCTTTTCATCCTCAATCAAATCCAACAAATCCAAAGGAACGCCCACAACAACATCTCCAGACTCTTGAGAAGAATAAGAAAAATCAACACTAGTACTATCCTTCTCGTCCTTTCCAGCCACGACAGAAAACAAAGACTCAACATCAGCCATCGACTTCCCCATAGCACCGACCTTATCCAAAGAATTCGCATAATCAATCAAACCATAACGCGAAACAACACCATAAGTAGGAGTCAAAGAAGAAACACCACAAAAAGAAGCAGGACAGGCAATGCTGCCACCAGTGCTTTCAGCAATAGCAACATGAACATACTTAGTCAAAGCAGTAAAACCTGCAGCACCGCCAGAGCTTCCGCCACAAGAACGGCTTTTATCAAAAGGATTCAAAGGAACAGAACCAGTATTCACAGAAAAACTGCCGAAACCAAACTCGTCCTGAGAAGTCTTGCCCAAAATAATAGCGCCCTCTGCTCTCGCTCTTGCAACAGCAGTAGCATCAAAAAAAGGCCTATAGCCAGAAAGAACCCTCGAACCACTCCTTGACTCAACCCCTTTAACACACAAACAATCCTTGACACTGACAGGAACACCAAGCAACTTACCCTTCCTGCCAGCCTTTATATCACGCTCAAGAGCCTCGGCCTGAGAAATTACAAAATCCCTGTCAAAAAAATTGAAATGAGAATAATCCCTGCTAGCCTCTACCTCATCGCAAACACGAGAAGCATAATCCAAGACGGAAATCTCACCATTGCCAACAGCCTTTACAAACTCGTTCACTGAAATCATAACACACCAGGACCCAAAAAATAACCGTCTCTCTTATTCTTGGTATTCGAAAGCGCAACATCGTTTGAAACGCACTTACCAACAACATCATCACGAAAAACATTCTTCAACTCAAAAGGCTGAAAAGAAGGCTTTACTCCAGAAACATCAAGAGAATCAATAAGAGAAAAATAACCCAAAACATCGTTCAAATCACGAACAAGACCCTTAACCTCATCATCAGAAAGCGAAAGCCTTGCATTAGCAGCAACCTTCCTGACCAAAGCCTCGTCAACAACAACCATACCAAAAAAATAACAGAAAAACCTTAAATAACTTGACAATAAACCAAAAACAAATTTCAAATAAAAAACAAATAACAACATTAACTGCAAAAACAACGCAGACACGAAAACCAAGAAAAAAGCAAAAAAACAAACAAACCATAAAATTTTGACATAACAATACAGACCAAAGCCAGCCAAAAAAACAAGACAAAAACAGAGACTAAAGCCGTTAAATCTCACAAAATAAAAATTATTTAAATACAATACATTTTGAAATATATTAAAAAATTAAAAATAATAATAAAT
>JBBISX010000028.1:0-2365 GCA_037441005.1 Candidatus Iainarchaeum sp. | reverse complement strand
GAAAAAACAATAACATGTATGAAATGCCACAAAAACCGAAAAAAAGCATGGAGAGAAAAATTGGCAAAAGTAAAAGACAAATTAAAAAATGGTTAGCAATAGCAGGTGCTACCGTAACTCTTTACCACGAAGCAGGCAGGTTTGACTCAACACACTTTAGAGCTAATGAATTTAGAATACAAGGAGTACAAGATGCAAGAACATGGGCAAGTATTAGAACACCAAAAATTTTCTACTGGAGAGGAGAATTAAGACTAAAACCGGAACAAATCCAAGCAATGAACAAAATAACAGAATTAGCAAAAGATGTTTTTCCACAAAAAAATCAAAAATACACAACACTAAGAGTTTTAGCGACCTTAAAAGCAAACGCAAGGGAAATAAGAGAAAAAGGACCAGACAGCATAACAGAAAGGCTTATAAGAAAACTTGAAGAAAACCCAAGCGCACCAAAATACACGCTAGAAGCATGGGACAGAATAATAATGATAATGGAATATTTCAAAAACCAACCGCAAAAAGTAAGAGAAGAAATGCTCAGGCTGGCAGGCGTTGAAATTCATTAAACTCCGGAAAATTTCTACCGGTCAAAAGCAAAAATCACAACCGATAAAAGACAAAACCTAAAAAAACAAAAAAAATGCCTTGGCAAGTCTGCTAAAAACAAACAACGAAACAAAAAAACAACAAAAATAACAACAAAACCTTAATCGGCCAAAAGCCTAAAACTATAAACACGCTGAAAAAGAAAGCCAAACAACCAAAAAAAACAAAAACCTAAAAACCACGCCAAGAATACAAGCCAAGTCTAAAGCTATTTAATAGTTTCTAAAGCGTTTAATAATATGCACAGAACACACACATGCAACGAATTAACCGAAAAACACCTAGGACAAGAAGCAACACTATCAGGCTGGATAGACACCATAAGAGACCACGGTAAAATAAAATTCATTGACCTAAGAGACAGGTACGGACTAATACAAATAGTAATAAACACTGAAAAAAACCAAGAATTGGCAGAAACTGCAAAAAGCCTGAGGAGAGAATCAGTAATAAAAGTCAAAGGCAAGGTAGTTCAAAGGCCAAAAGACACAGAAAACAACTCATGGAATACTGGAAAAATAGAAATAGACACAGAAAAAATAGAGATACTATCACAAGCAAACCCAATACCAATAGAAATAGTGGATGTCAAACAAACAAGCGAAGACACGCGCCTTAAATACAGGTATTTAGACTTAAGAAACCAAGAAAGACAAAACCTGATAATAAAAAGGCACAGGCTGGTAAAACTAGTAAGAGACTTTTACGACGAAAATGGATTCATAGAAGTAGAAACGCCAATTCTGGCAAAAAGCACACCTGAAGGAGCAAGAGATTACTTAGTGCCAAGCAGAGTACACAAAGGCAAATTCTACGCCCTGCCACAAAGCCCACAAATATTCAAACAACTACTCATGGTAGCAGGCATCGACAAGTACATGCAAATAGCAAAATGCTTCAGGGACGAAGACTTGAGAGCAGACAGACAACCAGAGTTCACACAAATAGATGTAGAAATGTCATTTGTAGAACAAGAAGATGTATTGCAACTACACGAAAAACTAATGCAAATAATATTCAAAGAAATGCTCGGAATAGAAATCAAACTTCCTTTGCCAAGACTGACCTATGACGAAGCAATAGAAAAATACGGCATAGACAGGCCAGACTTAAGGTTTGGGCTTGAACTGAAAGACGTGACAAAAGCACTATACAAAGCAGGATTCAACATATTTGACAAAATAGTCAAAGAAGGCGGAATAATAAAAGCCATTAAAATAGAAGGCAAAGCCGACATAAGCAGAAGCGAACTCGCGGACCTTGAAAACTTCGCAAAAATATACAAAGCAAAAGGACTGACATCATTCAAAATAACAGAAGAAGGAGCAGAAGGA
Source organism: Candidatus Iainarchaeum sp. (assembly GCA_037441005.1). Classification (GTDB taxonomy): domain Archaea; phylum Iainarchaeota; class Iainarchaeia; order Iainarchaeales; family Iainarchaeaceae; genus CABMIU01. The sequence continues at coordinate 425 of JBBISX010000028.1, read as the reverse complement.
CAAATAACAAAATACCTGAGCAAAGAAGCAATAAAAAAACTGAAAGAAATAACAAACGCAAAAAACAAAGACCTCGTCTTGGCAATAGCAGGCACAAAAAAAATAGTTAACGATTCATTAGGCTTCTTGAGGGTTTACATAGCAAACAAGTACGGCTTGATACCAAAAAACGAATGGAAATTATTATGGATAAAAGACTTCCCAATGTTCGAATGGAACGAAGAAGAAAACAAACTCCAAGCAATGCACCACCCTTTTACATCACCACTACCTGAATACCTTGACTTAATAGAAAAAGAACCATTGAAAGTCAAAGCTAACGCATACGATTTAGTACTAAACGGAATAGAACTAGGCGGAGGCTCGATAAGAATACACTCGCCAGAACTCCAAGCAAGAATATTCAAGGCAATAGGACTAAAGGA
>JBBISX010000027.1:3025-8676 GCA_037441005.1 Candidatus Iainarchaeum sp. | reverse complement strand
ACTAAAGCGTCCCGGAAGTAAAATACGAAAACGACAACGCCACTATAAAAGAATGGTTATAAAAAAAAACAAGAAACGAATTAGAACCTCACGGAGAACTACTTGAAAAAAAAAGGTGGGTTGACTTTGAAAGAGCCGCAAAATCATCAGGGGCTGGTTTTTACTACCTAAAAGGAGAATTCGCAGAACTCGCAATAGCGCTTGAAAGATACGCAATAGACAAAATGCTTGAAAAAAAATACAAATTAATACTGCCTCCACTCTTACTAAACAAAGAATCTTACGAAAGAGTAACTGACTTAGAAGACTTCCAAAACACGATGTACAAAATAGAAAAAGAAAACCTTTACCTAATAGCCACTGCAGAACACCCAATATGCGCAATGCACCAAGACGAAATATTCGAAGAACAAGAACTGCCTATAAAAATAGTCGGAGTAAGCCCGTGCTTCAGAAAAGAAATAGGAAAACACGGAGTAGACACAAGAGGAATATTCAGAGTACACCAATTCAACAAAATAGAACAATTCGTTTTCTGCAAACCAGAACAATCAAAAGAAATACACGAAGAACTACTAAGAAACGCAGAAGAAATATACCAAGAACTAGGATTGGCCTACCGAATAGTCAACATTTGTACAGGCGACATAGGAACAGTAGCTGCAAAAAAATACGACATAGAAGCATGGATGCCGAGAGAAGCAAAATACAGAGAAGTGGTTTCGTGCTCGAACTGCACAAGCTACCAAGCAGTGAGAGCAAACATAAAATACAGAAAAAAAGACAAAACAAAAGAATATGTCCATACGCTTAACAGCACAGCAATAGCAATAACAAGAACATTAAGAGCAATAGTAGAAACCTATTACGAAAATGGAAAAATCAAAATACCTGCACCACTACAAAAATACATGAACAAGCAAGAAATATGAACAAAAAATAACCAAACAAAAAACCAAGAACAAAAAAATAGCAACAACAAAAAAACATAAACGACAAAAAACAAAAACAAAACACGGCTGAAGACCAACAAAACACCAAAAGACAAAAAAAAACAAACAAAAAACTAAACTGACAAGACCAACAAAAACAAAGGCAAAAAAAACTTACCAAAAAACACAAAAAGAAAAACAACGCCATGAAAAAATAATGCAAAAAAGAAAATCGCAAAAATGGCAATTGAGTAAGGCGAGCCCGGGGGGATTTGAACCCCCGACAGCCGGCTTAAAAGGCCGGTGCTCTACCAGGCTGAGCTACGGGCCCAACTACGACGAGTTGAAGAACAAAGCACAATTAGTTTTTTGATATGAGGCTTTTTTATGTTTTGCTTTTTGAACACCTTATATTTTTTTTGGTTTGGTAACTTTATATGTCAGCAAGAATTTCGGAACTAACAGGGGCAAAAAAAGCCCATTTAGAAGCCTTGAGAAAAGAAGGAATAGAGCCTTACCCCTATTCTTACAACCCGAAAGATTACTCTGCTGACCTAAAAGACAAGTTTGACAAAACACTTTCCCCTGGCGAACACACTTCATTTAATGCAGTGATCGCAGGCAGAATAATGGGGGTAAGATCTTTTGGAAAATTATACTTTGTCATAGTGCAAGACTATAAAGGAAGAATACAAGTAAATATAACAGAATCTGACACAGAGCAAAAATCATTTAACCTAATGAAATTTCTTGACGTAGGAGACTTTATACGGCAAGAAGGAACCAAACACAAAACAAAAAAAGGCGAACTATCAATATTGGCACAAAAAATTGTTTTACTTGCAAAATCACTCAACCCATTGCCGGAAAAATGGCACGGGCTTACAGACATAGAAACAAGGTACAGAAAAAGACACTTGGACTTAATAATGAACCCACAAATAAAAGAAGTGTTTGAAAAAAGAGCAAAAATAATAAAGTTCGTAAGAAAATTCCTTGAATCAAAAGGCTTTCTAGAAGTGGAGACGCCGTTGCTACAGCCAAACTACGGCGGCGCTAACGCAAGACCGTTTGTCACAAAATCATGGGCTTGGAAATCAGACTTTTACCTATCAATCTCGCCAGAACTCTACCTCAAAAGACTGACAATAGGCGGGTTTGACAAAGTATATACTATTTGCAAAAACTTCAGAAACGAAGACGTTGACAAAACACACAACCCAGAATTCACAATGATGGAATGCTATGCTGCATACTGGGACTACAACGACATGATGGCGCTTACAGAAGAACTATTTGAAAAAGTCGCCATTGAAATAAACGGCACTACAGTAATCAAATACGAAGGCAAAGAAATAGACCTCAAAGCCCCATGGCCAAAACTTACTATGTATGAAGCAATAAAAAAATTTACAGGGCATGATGTTGAAAAAATGAGCGACGAAGAAATAAAACAAATATTAAAAGAAAACAAAATAGAGCTTGAACAATACAAAAGGGGCTTGGCAATAGCAGAAATTTTCTCACACTTCTGCGAAAAAAACCTCATACAACCACATTTCATCATAGACCACACAAAAGAAACGACACCACTATGCAAATTGAAACGCGGAAACAAAGACCTTATAGAAAGATTTGAAACATTTATCAACACATGGGAAATGACAAATGCATACTCTGAACTAAACGACCCGGAACTGCAGGAATACTTCTTTAAAGAACAAGCAGAACAAGGAAGAGCAAAAGGCGAAAACCACCCACCAGACGATGAATTTGTAGACGCGCTCAAATACGGAATGCCGCCAACAGGAGGCCTTGGAATAGGCATAGACAGGCTAGTGATGCTAATCACAGCACAACCCACGATAAAAGATGTTATATTATTCCCGCAAATGAAACCAGAAAAAAAACAAACAGAAAAAGACCAAAACGAAGAAAAAATAGAAGAGCTAAGAAAAATACAGCCAAACAAAACAGAACTGTTATACAACACAAACCCATACCTATTTGAAACAACAGCAACGGTAAGGAAAATATCAGGAAAAAAAGTCTACCTAGACAAAACAATATTCTTTCCGTTCAGCGGCGGGCAAAAATCAGACACAGGAACAATAAATACGGAAAAAGTCGTTGATGTAATACTTGAAGACAACGACATAGCGCATGTAATGGAAAGCAACAACTTCAAAGTGGGGTCTAAAGTCAAACTCGCTATTGACGCAAACAAAAGACTCAAAACAATGAAACTACACTCAGCATCACACATAGTAGGTAATTTTGTTGGAAAAGTAAAAGGAACAGAAGAACTAGCAGGGTCATTGGTAGACCATGAAAAAGACAGAAGCACATTCTTGCTAAAAAACAAAATAACACCCGAAGAACTCAAAAAAATAGAAGACCTAACAAACGAATTCATTTCAAAAAATTACGACATAATAAGATATCCTGACGAAAAAAACCCAAATGTTTTATGGTGGGAATGCAACGGAATAAAAATGCCCTGCTGCGGAACACACGTAAAAAATACGGCAGAAATAGGGAAAATAAAATTAAAAAGAGAAAGCAAAGGAGAAGGAAAAGAACTAATAGAAACCTACTTAGCATAAAAAAACAACAGCTAAGCCAAGCTAAAAAAACAGGTTAGAAAATAAAAACTGAAAAATCAAAAACAAAAAACCATAAAACACAAAAAAAATCTGAACAAATAAAAAAAACGCAAAGGAAAGAAAACAATAAAAAAACAAAAAAAGACCAAAAGAAAAAACACGACTAAAAAAAACCAAAAAAACAACCTGACTAAAACCAAAAGACAAAAGACCAAAAAACCAGATAAAAAACAAACACCTAACACCAAAAAGAAGACAAAAAAACGCCAAAAGACAAAAACAAAACACGGCTGAAGACCAACAAAACACCAAAAAGCAAAAAAAAAACACGAACAAAAAAATCCTGAAAAGAAACAGAAAAAACTACCAAACTAAAAACTAAAAAAAATTAAACAAAAACATGACTAAAGACCGCAAAAAACAAGCTACTGTGCCAAAAATGAAAGGTTGAGGAAGGCGGGATTTGAACCCGCGACACCCCGGTAGCCGAGGGAGCAACGAAGACTAACAACCCCTTGTTGTTCCATCTTCAGCTTCACCCGGATAAAATCACAAAGCAAAGACTTTATTCCGTCGAGTGCTCTCCCAGGCTGAGCTACTTCCTCACTAAAAAACAAAAGCCCTAATATGTTTTTAAAACCAAGAGGAAAACACGAGGCTAGTGGGATTTGAACCCACGACGGCCTGCTTAAGAGGCAGGTGCTCTACCAGACTGAGCTATAGCCCCTTTAAAACATTGAATTATGAGTATTTTTAAAGCTTATTAGCAGAAAACAAAAAAAGAACATGCAAAAAACATTAGTAACAATCGTCAGTTAAGTAATTGCGAGTGATTAAAGGGAACTGAACTTCCAACCAGCCACCAAAAAAGATAAAAGCAAAATAAAAAAAAACACTAAAAATACGATTATTAGCACGCTTACAACTGCCTATCAACCATAAAACTTGCAAAATCCTTCAACAAAGCCTTTGCATTGGAAGAAGGCAAAACAGGCTCAAGTTTGGCCCAAGAAGAAGACAACAAATCCTTAGCCTTGCCCAAAGCATAATCCAAAGAACCCGCTGACTTGATCAAAGAAATTGCCTCAGAAACCTCAGAATCAGAAATATTTTTAGAAGACAAAATACTAATGAGCCTGGAAGAATCCTTGGCGGACAAATTTTTCAAAGCATGAATAACAAGCAAAGTCTTTTTGCCTTCGCGTATATCATCACCAAGCGCCTTGCCCCAGCCCTTTTTAGGCGCTATGTTAAGCACATCATCATAAATCTGAAAAGCCACGCCTATAGAAGAAGCAAAAGAAGAAACAGCCGATATTTCACTCTTTGAAGCGCTAGCAACAATAGCACCTAACTCTGAAGCAAAAGCCGCCAAAGAACCGGTCTTATAAACACACATCTGCAAATACTCCGACTCTGAAGGCACTTTTTGAGACTTGTGCCAAGAAATATCCAAAGCCTGACCAAAAGACAACCTCAACAAGTGCCTTGCATAAGAATCATAAATAGAAGCCTTCAAAGAATCATCAAGATTAGAATTAAACAACAAAACCAAAGGCAAATAATACAAAGAATTTGCAGCATTGACAGCAACATCAACACCAAAAATCAAATGAGAAGAAGGCCTGCCTCGCCTCAAAACAGAATTATCTTCAACATCATCAACCATTATAGTGCCGTTATGCACAAGCTCAGGAATAACCGAAAACTTCAGACACTTGTCAAAATCAGCCCCAAAAACCTCACCGCACAAAATACAAAGAACGGCACGCCAACGCTTACCACCCCTATCCAAAAAATCATAAATAGGCTTAGAAACAGAATCATTCAAAGCAACCGAATCCAAACCGAATTCCAAATGGCCTAAGTTGGAAGCTACCCAAGAAGAAGACAAAGAACGAGGAAAAACACGCTCTATCTCAGAATCCACGAGCTTTGCAGTCCTTTTCAAATAATCATCCAAAGAAACCAAAGAATCAACCCCTTTTCCTCAAAAACACGAAATAAACAATCAAACCACTGACTACAACAATCAAAAAAACTATAAAAAATAAAACCAAAGCCAAAAAGCTACCAAACAACAAAGTATTATTATCCTCAGGCAAACTTAACC
>JBBISX010000027.1:0-2987 GCA_037441005.1 Candidatus Iainarchaeum sp. | reverse complement strand
GCTTAGGATCCTTATCCAAAAATAAAGTAGGGCTTGGAAAAAGAGCCCACACCTTGCCCTTCAAAATAGCGTCAGCCTGAGACTTATTCAAATCAACATTCAAAGAATAAGAAAAAGAACTAATGTTTGAATCCAAAACAAAAGCAACAACAGGATCATCTTCCAAAACAACAAACTTTGAAACAGAAAAAAACTTACTAGAATCAGGAATAAAAGACTTAGGAATGCTCTCAACAGCAAAAAACTGAGATTTGGAAAGATTAAAATCGTTAGAATCAATGCCTGAAAAAGAAACATCAACAACAGCCCTATAAAAAGTTTTTCCAGGCAAAACCACTTTTTGCACGGAAACCTTACGCAAAGAAGAAACAGACTTTGACAAAGCAGAATAATCAGCAATCAACTTTTCACTAAAACCAGCGCCCTTAAACAAAACCTCATAACCTGACAAAGCATAACTCGCAACACCAGAACCATAAGGAACAACCTGAATAGAGGCAACATAATTATAATCCTTCATAGCAGAAGAAGCAAGAGAAGAAACCTCATCAAACCTCACGCCTTTCTCCAAAAGCAACTTCGCTTCTGCAAGGTTAGAATCAGCATGCAAAAACAAAGCATTCAAATCAGAAACATCAACACCAATCCTGGCCAAAACAACAAAAGCATTGTTGGCATCACTACGCAAAGCCACGGCAGAAGAAACAGCAGACTCAGCATTGACACGAGCAAAAAAAGTATTCTTGATGCTATAAACCTTAGAATCCTCACCAACATTCCCAGCATTATCAAAAACACGAGCCACGACAGTGAAACGACCGTTATCAAAATTAATAGTATTCCAATCAAAAACATACTTGTTGTCTAAAAAACGCGCAGAACCAATTTTAACCTCGCCGGAATCCTTTACAATGAACAACGAAACATTATTTACATCAGAAGGCCTATCGCCTTTATCAGCAGCAAAAAAAACAAAACGAACAACATCAGAAAGCTCAGTAGTAGGAGGAGGAGAAAGAATTTTCACCTCAGGAGAAACAGTGTCATAAAAATAAAACTCTTGAGCAGTACAATTGTTTAAAGTGGAATCCCTTCCAATAAAAAAAACATTATAATCTCCATCTTCCAAACCTGAAAAAGAAAAATTAGCGTCAAAAAAACGGCCGTCAAAATTATCAACCAAAACAAACTTCTTACCAGAAGGAGAAGTAACAATCAAATCACCATTATAAAAGTCTGAAGAAGAAACAACAGAAATAAGCAAATTGCTATCAACACGAGACAAAGAAATAACAGGAGTGAAAGTACAAAAAGAAGCAGACTTAACAGAAACAATACGACTGGGCATTATATTGCCCGCATTATCCTTAGGAACAATACGATAATGGTAATAAAGACCACGGCCTAAAACTACATTGGAATCAACAAAAGAAGTCTCACTTAAATTATTAGCGACCTTGACAACGCCCTGATCAGTAATCCTAAAATCCCTAAGCAACTCACTGCCAGGATCTCTAACATAACGTGAACTAAAACGATAAATATCATAACTGGCAATTCCAGACCCGGAATCAGAAGAAGGACTCCAAGTAATAGAAACAGAACCATCAGGCAAACCAACGCCTTCAATATCAGTAATAAGCTCAGGCGGAGAAACATCAACCAACAACTTCGCATGCTTAGTATCACTCCAACCAGAAGAAGCCCTGGCACGGACATGCAAATAATAAACACCATCACTAACAGTACCAAAATAAACAGGATAATTAGAAGGACTGACAATCTTTACTTTAGAGTCATTAGGATCAGGCACTGTATCAGGAGACTTATCAATAACATAAGCAAACTCTAAAGCCCCAGAATAAGACAACTTACCTACAACAAAACTAGAATTAACCCATTTGCCCTCAGAATGCGAAAAATTTGACAAAGCAGGGGCATCTGAAAAAACAAAACCAAACAACAAAAAAAACAACACTACAAAAAAAACAAACCTAACCAATCGCATACTAAAAAAATATAAAATTAATAATATAAAACAAACTAAAACCAAATAAAAACAAAAAACAGGCAAATTATAGCTTTTGCATGATTTGCAACAATACCTATCAGATTTTTGCACCACAACTTGAAAAAAAGCACAAACAACTATTCAGACGTCTTCATAGCCAAAATTAGCACTCCTAACCACTATTCCGTTTTCAGTAGTAATCTCCAAAGGATGAATATTTTCAGAATGCTTTGTAGAACGCAACTTCCTTATATGCAAGCTCCTGTTAGTCCTAGTGCCAAGCCCAAGATAATGCAAAGCAATGACACCATCAACAACAAACTCCTCAATACCATACTTACTATATTTGTTTTCCCTGTTTGTCTCAGTAATCAAAATTGAAGTCAAGCCCATTTTAGCCAACAAAAAAGAAAGCTTCAAAATAGCATCCCTTATGTCTTTTTCATTATCATAATTCAAACCCATGGCAGGAATAGAATCAATTACTATTCGCCTTGCGCCTATTCGCCTACTGGACCTCAAAATCTCAAGCAACAGCTTGTCAATATCAAAACCAGACATTGGCAAAGAAAACTCCTCATCACTGGGCAAACCTATTTTAGCAACAGAACCATCAATAATCTGAATCATGTTTTGCGACTCAAGCTTTCTCAAATCCCAACCAAACCTGAGCATGTCCTGCCTCAACAACTCAGGCCTTTCATCAAAAGAAACATAAATACCAGGGTCATTATAATCCCGAGCACCCTTAAAAATATACTGCATGCCAAAAATAGTCTTCCCAGTACCACAACCGCCTGACAAAAGCACGGAACGGCCCTCAGGAAAACCACCCTCAATCAAGTCATCCAAACCAGGAATGCCAGACTTTAACCTCTTCATCAGCTAATTTTAATATTATCTGTTATTTAAGCTTTTTTGGTATGAAGCTTTAAGGCTACTGAAGCTTTCCAGTAGAACCACTACACACATTGCT